>JAJPKI010000132.1 GCA_021323835.1 Verrucomicrobiota bacterium
AAGGCAAATCGCTCGCGTTTTATTACTACGCGTTTTACGACCTGAATTATTACGCGCGCAATCTCGGCATGTTCATGATGACGTCGGCGGTGGAATTGTTCGCGGACAGCGGCGTGAAATTTCTTTACCTCGGCACGTGCTATTCGGACAACGCGCTTTACAAAACGCAATTCGCCGGCGCGGAATTTTTCAACGGCTTCCGCAGGTCGGACGACATGGACGAATTGAAATTCATCATCAATCGCGACAAAAAGGAATTGACGCAGCACTTGCTGGAGACGGAAGAATTCCGCGAAAAATTTTACAGCGGCAATTTGGAAAAAATGGCGAAGGCGAGTGAGTTTCGCGTGAAAGTGAAATAATTAGGCTAACGCGAAATCCAGCCGCCGCCGACTACTAAATCGTCTTGATAAAACACGGCGGCCTGTCCTGGCGTAATGGCGCGTTGCGGCGTGTGCAGTTTCACACGAACGAAATTGTTTTCCAGCGGCGTAATCGTCGCGGCAGTTCCCGGATGATTGTAACGAATCTTCGCCGTGACTTCGATTGGCCCGGTCAATTTATCGAACGGATGCCAATTACAATTACTCGCAATGAATTCATCGCGGTCGAGCGCAGATTCATCGCCGACGACGACGCGATTATTCTCCGCGTCCAATTCAACGACGTAGACCGGCTTGGGCGTCGTGATGCCGAGACCTTTTCGCTGACCGATGGTGTAAAATTCAATGCCGTCGTGATGACCGAGAACCGTGCCGAAAATGTCCACAATTTCGCCGCGATGTTTCTGCACGAGATTTGCCTGCTGCAAAAATCCGCCGTAATTGTTGTCCGGCACGAAACAGATTTCCATGCTCTCTTCCTTGTCGGCGGTTTTGAGATTGCAATGCCGCGCCACTTCGCGCGTGTCGCTCTTGGTTTTTTCGCCGAGCGGAAACATCGCGCGCGCAAGCTGATCCTGTCGTAGCGAAAAAAGAAAATAACTTTGGTCTTTACGCAAATCGCGACCGCGCTTAAGCAAATGGCGCGAACCATCCGCGTTTTTTTCAATTCGCGCGAAATGTCCCGTGGCAATGAAATCCGCGCCAAGTTGGTCGGCGCGGTCAATCAATCGTCCGAACTTCAAATTCTGATTGCACATCACACAAGGATTCGGCGTGCGGCCGGCCTTGTATTCGTCGGCAAAATATTGGATGACGTGCTTTTGAAATTCTGCCGCCTCGTCAATCAGATAATACGGCACGCCGAGCTTGTCGCAAACGCTGCGCGCGTCGGTGACGGCTTGCGGGCCACAGCATTTGTCCTCGGCGCGGTTCACGCAATCCTGCGGCCAGAGTTTGAGCGTGATGCCGATGACATCGTAGCCTCGCTCGAGCAAAAGCGCCGCCGTGGCGGAGGAATCAACTCCTCCGCTCATGCCGCAGACCACGCGCTGACGCTTTTGCGAATTCACAGTCGAACATTATACGATTTGCGCGGCGGCTGTAAAATGGTTTGAACGCCAGAAAAATCGCTGACATTATTTTTCCGCGAGCACGGATTTTATGACATCGCGCAATTCAGCGAGCGCGAACGGCTTGGTCAGGCATTGACGTTTTTCCTCTTTCAAAAATTTCCCCATTTGCTCGTTGATGACATCGCCGGTGATAAAAATGACGCGCCGGCACAAATCCGGTTTGTTTGTGCGTAATTGTTCGTAAACTTGTCGCCCATTCAAGCCGGGCATTTTCCAATCGAGCAGAATTATGTCACAGTCGTTTGATTTTAATTCGCGCAACGCCGTCTCGCCGTCGGCAAAAGTTTGAAGCTGATAGCCGCAACGGGTCAAAATTTCCTGCACCATTTGCAACAGCGATTCCTCGTCATCAATGATTAAAATCTTTTTGCCAGCGCCTTCTGTCGGATCAAATTTGTTTGAATCTGCTTGGGACGGAATTTTTTCGACTTCTACGCCGCGCGCAATGGGCAATTCAATGACAAAGGTCGCGCCTTCGCCGGGCTTGCTCATTGGCGTGATGTTGCCGCCATGTTCTTTGATGAGGCCGTAACACAAACTCAAGCCAAGGCCGGTGCCTTTGCCAACTTCTTTCGTCGTGAAAAACGGGTCGAAAATTTTCTGCAAATTTTCCGGCGAAATTCCCGGGCCATTGTCAGAAATCGCGATGCGAATATTCGGCTCGGCAGATTCGGTCTTAATTTTTATTTTTCCGGACGGCTGATGCGCTTCAATCGCCTGCCGCCCGTTGTTGATGATGTTGAGCAACACTTGCTGGATTTGATGTTCGTCGGCGAGCACGTGCGGCAGATTTTTATCAAAATGAGTTTCGACCTCGACATTGCTCGTGCGCAACGGATACGCGACGATTTCTAAAACGGCTTCGACGAGTGAATTGACTGAAACAGGTTTGCGCTCCGGTTTTTGACGCCGCGCAAAACTCAAAAGCGATTGCACAATTTTCTGGCAACGTTGCGCCGCTTTGAAAATGAAGTTGAGATGCTTGCGATGCGTTTCGCCCACGTCCGCGTCCTTGAGCATTTCGGAAAATCCCATGACGGCGGCGAGCGGATTGTTCAATTCATGCGCGACGCCCGCGACAAATTCGCCGACGGCGCTCAATTTCTCGCTTTGCACCAGTTGCGCCTGCGTCGTTTTCAGCGTGTCGACCGTTTGCTCCAATTGCGCGCGCGATTGCTGGATGTTGCCGGTCATTTGATTGAATGCGCCGGCCAATTTGCCGATTTCATCGTTCGAACGCACAGCCACGCGTCGCGAAAAATCGCCGCGACCAACGGCTTCGGCGCTATCGTGCAATTCCAACAGCGGCCGTGTCACACGACTGACGAGAAGCCAGACGACAATGGCGCCGAGACAAACGGCGGCCAATCCGATGCAAAAAATTATTCGCTGCGTGGATTGCAAATCTTGAAGCGGTTTTTTTTCGGAAAATAAAATTAAATAATCCAATTGACCGCCGTTCAATTTTCCGGCCCGACACAGAAAAGGTTCACCGTTGATTTCCCGTTCGCTTTCGGCGCCGGTCATTTGCGCAAATTGTGGCGACAAAGATTTTGTCATTTCCGAATCGCTGGACGCGACAATTTGTCCGCCGGAAATTAAAATCAATTGGCTGTGCGTCAGATTGTAAAATTCCTCCGGCAGCGTATTTTCAACAGCGAAGGTAAATGTCCCGAAAATTGAAGAGGAATTGGTGTCGAAAGAAATTGGAATTGTGACGATATCAAACAGATGGTCGCCATTTCGAATGGTTTCGACGACTGATTGGCCTTCAAACGCTTTTGCGACAGAATTGGAACAATTTATTTCAAAGGACGTTTTGTCGAATTCCGAATCGCGCGCCTGAATCAGCATTTTTATTTTGTCCGGTTTTAATGCAACCGCGTCGCAAAGTCCGTCTTTAATCAAATCATCCAAAAAATTAAAGAGGGTTTTAGATTGAACCGCGTCCAGTTGCACTTGCCCGCCGCTGTAATATTCGGACGCGGTGAACGCTTTGATACGCGGCTCGTGGGCGACGTTTTTGAAGCGCAATAGCAATTCGTTATCGCGATTTGTTTGCGTGATTTTAAGATTGGCTTCGGCGGCGTCCAATTGTTCGGAAGCGTTCTCGTGAATTTGTCCTTTGACGCGGCCGTTGACCAACCACATTGAAATTGCGACGAGCAATGCCATCACGACAATCACCGGCACGAGAACTTTGGTGCGGAAATTCGCGTTGCGCATTTCAGTATTGCGGAAGATTTTTGATGCCGAGCGTGAAATCCACTTTCACTTCGCCGTCGGCAGGCACGGTGATTTCTTTTTCATCAGCAGGCAATCGTTCATGCCACGCTTTCAATTTATATTTGCCCGGCGGCACGTTCGGAATTTTGTAATCGCCGTTGGCATCCGTTGAAGCAAAATATGGATTTGGCAAAACGAGCACGATGCAGTGCATGTTTTCGTGGATGGAACAAAAAACATCCACGCGGCCAACTTTATCGAACTTCACACATTTATTTGTCGGACTGCCTTTGTAAAGGCCGAGGTCAAATTGCTTGGCGTCGGACATGGAAAAAACATTGTGATAAATGTCGTCTTTGTTTGGCCATTCAACGGTGGTGCCAACCATCACCGGCCGCACATGAGGATCAAACATCGCGCTATGTTGCGCCACGTTTGTCGTAACAACGCTGACGACGTTCGTTGAAAGGGCGGTGTTCGTGCCCGCCGGCTCATCAATGTAAACAACAAAATCATGCATTGCGGCATAATCTACTTTCGGCGCGAATTTATATTTGCGATTCGCGTAAGCGCCGCCGGAATCAGAATTTTCATCCGCGCCGGTTTTGCCCTGGGCGCTGACGTTGCCGACAATCGTTCCGGCAACGGCCGAAACGCAAATCATTGCCAGAAAAATCACTGCGGAAAAAATCTTCATCGTAAATGAGACGCTCGCAGACCTTTAAAGTTTCATCAATCAGAATTTAAACGCCGCTTCCGTGCCGAAGAAATCTTCGCGATCGCGTTTATCGCCGCTCAATTCATCGCCGCGCTCTAAAGAATATTCGGATTTGATAATGAGCGAATCGCTGAAGCGGTAGCCGATGCCAAGGCTCAAGCGCCAGAGCTCGGTCGTCCAATTGCCGGAAAAATATCCGCCGTCGCCGTAGCCCATAATGGGAATTCCTTTGGCGGCAAAAACTTCACTGAATCTCGCGGCGGCATAAAATTTTTTCGGCAAATCCTGGACGCCTTCAACCGAATAATAAAAAATATCGCGTCCATTGTTCGCCGCCGGGTCATTGTCGCCGTAACGCGCGTAGCCGCCGAATCCACTGACATGCCCGCTTTTCCAGCGCGCGGTAACGTCGCCTTCAACCAGGTTCGCGTGAAATTTTGTCGTATTGGTCGAGCCAAGTGATTGAAAAAAATCTGTGCCGAACCAAACGGCGGAAATGAAATCCCGCTTTGCATTCACGTCGCCCGTGCGCATGCCGCTCAAACTAAAATGCCAATTGCGGTTCGGGTCGAAACCAATTCGCGCGGCGACCGATTTGTCCCCATTGAAATCCTGCACGCCGTTTTTGCCGCTGCCGTTTTGCACCGCCACGACGTAATTCCATTTTCCAAACGCGCCATAAGCTTCCACGCCGGGGTCAAATCCCCAAATGTCCGGCAACGAACGCGAAATGAGCGGGTTGTCAATCGCATTGCGCGTTTGATATTCTTCGCCGAAGGGAATGTTCATGCGTCCGGCGCGGAAATTCAACTGGCCGTCCTTGCCCCACAATTGCGACACGTCCTGAAAATCCAAATACAATTCACCGAGATGCAAATTAAGGTCGTCATTTTCACGCGTGGCCAAATCCGCTTCGCCAAAAAAATAAACTTCCTTCCAAATTGGCGCTTCGACATAGAGCCGCGCCTCGTCCACGCGAAATTCCGAATTCGGCGCAAAGCCTTCGCGACCGGTGTTAAAAAATGCGACGCCGCCTTCGCCGCTCAAATGAACGTTGCCAAGATTTAGTCCATTTTCGTTTTGCGAAGAATTTTCTGCCGGTGAATTTTCTTTTGCCGATTCCAGTCGCTCAACTTTTTTGGAAAGCGCATCCAGTGATTCGTTTTGTTTCTGCAATTGCTGCTGCAAGAGGGCGTTTTGCTCGCGCAACTCGCGGACTTGCTGCTCCAGATTTGTATCATCGGCGAAAGCAATCGAAATTCCTGCGAAGAAAAATGCGGCAACTACCGACGGCACGAATTTTGAGCCGATAACGGCAAGCGATGGTTTTGAATTCATTCGCATTGCAACACCATCATAATTGGTTTGAGTCAAATTGAAACTGAAATGTTCCATAATTTGGCTGAAATCGCGATGTAAATTGCATATACTGTTTTGCTCAATTGAAATCGCTCCTCGAAACCAAACGCACGCGACCCGAAAAAGTTTTTCTCGTCGGCGTCGAATTGAAATCGCGAAACGGCGCCGACGTGCGCGATTTAATGGCGGAGCTTTCCGAACTGGCGCAAACCGCCGGCGCGGAAATCGCCGGCGATGGCATCCAGAAAATTGAATCTTTAAGTCCGGCCACGTTTATCGGCAAAGGCAAAGCGGAAGAATTTGCGCGCTTCTGCAAATCGCAAAAAGTGGACACGGTGATTTTCGACGATGAACTTTCGCCCGCGCAAACGCGCAACCTCGAAAAAATTTTCGGCTGCCGCGTTCAAGACCGCACGGCGTTGATTCTCGATATTTTTGCGCAACGCGCGCGCACGCGCGAAGGCAAATTACAAATCGAATTGGCGCAGCTCGAATATTTGTTGCCGCGCCTCACGAAATATTGGTCGCACTTGTCGCGCCAGCGGGGTTCGACCGGCAGCATCGGCGGCGAAGGCGAATCGCAATTGGAAGCCGACCGCCGGAAAATTTCCGAGCGCATTGACCGCATCGCGCGCGACTTGGATTTGGTTCGCCGTCAGCGCTCGACGCAACGCGCGGGACGCCAGCGCAGTCTGTGGCCGCTCGCTTCGATTGTCGGTTACACCAACGCCGGAAAATCCACGTTGCTCAACAAACTCACCGGCGCGGATGTTTTGGCGAAAGATATTTTGTTCGCCACGCTCGACCCGACGACGCGGCGTTTGAAATTGCCGACAAACCAAAATGTTTTGCTGACGGACACAGTTGGTTTCATCCGCAAATTGCCGCACGGTCTTGTCGAAGCATTTAAGGCGACGCTCGAAGAAGTCGTGCAAGCCGATTTGCTGCTGCACGTCGTGGATGTCAGCCATCCGCAAGCCGAAGAACAAATTGCCGCCGTCAATTCCGTGCTTGAAGAAATTGGCGCGGGCGAAAAATCCACGATTATGGTCTTCAACAAAATTGACCAATTGGAAAATTCCGGCGCGCTGAATCGCTTGCGCGAAAAATTTCCGCATGCGGTGGAAATTTCCGCGAAAAGCGGCGAAGGCATTTCGCATTTGCTGGCTGAATTGGGAACGCAGTTGAAACCGAAGCGCGAATTTCTGGAATTGAAAATTCCGCACGAACGCTCGGAAGTGATTGCGCGGCTGCACAAATTGGGACAAATCGTCGAGCGCCGTTACACCGGCAAATCCGCCAGATTCAAAGCGCGAATCCCTCCGCATTATCATGACGAGTTTGCAGAATTCATCGTGAACGGACATTCGAAATAAAATTTTCGCAACCGTTGCTTGTCTCTTTACGCGACTGCAATATATTTTGGTAAAGGAATATGACACCATCGGGACGCCAATCACTTAACACGAGCAATGTGCTTTCAGTCATCATGGGCGGCGGTCAGGGCACGCGCCTTTTTCCGCTCACGAAAGACCGCGCCAAACCCGCCGTGCCGCTCGCGGGAAAATACCGACTGGTGGACATTCCGATTTCCAATTGCATTAATTCCGGCCTGCGACGCATTTATATTTTAACGCAGTTCAATTCCGCGTCGCTACACGGACATATTTCGCGCACATATAAATTTGACCAGTTCACCAGCGGATTCGTGGAAATTCTCGCGGCGCAACAGACGTTGACGAATACATCGTGGTATGAAGGCACGGCGGACGCAGTGCGAAAAAATCTCATTCATTTTCTCAATCACGATTTTCAATATCTTTTGATTTTATCCGGCGACCAGTTGTATCGCATGGATTACCGCAAGATGATTGCGCAACACGCCGAGAGCGGCGCGGACATTACGGTGGCAACGATTCCCGTTTCGCGCAAAGAAGCGCAGTCGTTCGGCATCATGCAAATTTCGGAAGACTGTTGCATCAAACGCTTCGTGGAAAAACCGAAAGACCCGGCGGTGCTCGATTCGCTGCGATTGCCGAAAGATTGGTTGGAAAAAAATGAAATCAAGGATGGCGAAGAAAAATTCCTTGGCTCAATGGGCATTTACATTTTCAACCGTGCGCTGATTGAAAAACTTTTGGACAATCCGCTGTCTGACTTCGGCAAGCATATTATTCCGCATGCCATCAACACGCATCGCGTTTGCTCTTACATTTTTCAAGGCTATTGGGAAGACATCGGCACGATTCGCAGTTTCTTCGAAGCGAATCTGGATTTGGTGACGGAATTGCCGCGATTTAATTTCTTCGACATGAGCGCGCCGATTTTTTCGCGTCCGCGCTTTTTGCCCGGCTCAAAAATCAACGGCGCGGAAATTGAGCACGCCTTGATTTCCGACGGCTGCATCATTAATCACGCGCACATCAAAAATACCATCATCGGATTGCGCACCGTCGTCGGCGCGGGAACGGAATTGAACCGCGTCGTGACGCTCGGCAGCGATTTTTATGAATCGCTGGAATCCATCGCCAAGCACGAACGTGAAGGCCAGCCGCGCATTGGCATCGGCGCCAATTGCAAAATCGAAAACGCCATCATTGATAAAAACGCGCGCATCGGCGACAACGTAAAAATTTCTCCCGCAGGCAAACCGGAAAATACCGACCACGAATTATATTTCATTCGTGACGGCATTGTGATTATTCCGAAGAACGCCGTGATTCCGAGTGGAACGGTGATTTAATTCTTTAAACCATTTTCAGAATAAAAAGGCGGACCGTTTCCAGTCCGCCTTTTTGAATTTGCTTCGGAAATTTATTCCTTTACCGCTTCGTCTGCTGCGTCGAAGGCATGTTGCAAGGCAACCAAATCTTCGCCGGGTTTCAATGAGTCGAGCAATTTCTGTTCTTCTTTCAATTGCTCTTCGTTGTAATTCGCAGCTTTGATGGATAGGCCAATGCGGCGTTCGCCTTTATCAATCTTGATGACGCGCGCGGTGACTTCCTGCTCCGGTTTGAGCACGTTCTTGATTTTTTCCACGCGCTCTTCGCTGATTTGCGAAATGTGCACGAGGCCGTCAATTTCATGCTGCAAGCCGACGAACGCGCCGAAGCTCGCAATCTTCGTGATTTTGCCGGTGACGAGGTCGCCGACTTTGTAAAGCGTCTCGATGTTGTCCCACGGGTCTGTGCCGAGTTGTTTCATGCCAAGCGCGATGCGCTGGTTCGGGCGGTCCACTTC
>JAJPKI010000063.1 GCA_021323835.1 Verrucomicrobiota bacterium
AATTCTCGCGTTGAAGAAAAGAGCTTTGCCGAAAGGCGATGTTTTGACGGTAGCGCAAATTGCGGGAATTCAAGGCGCGAAGCGGACGAGCGAATTGATTCCACTGTGTCATCCGTTGGCGTTGAATCATGTCGAAGTAAATTTCAAATTGTTCCGCAACGGCATCGAAATTTTTTGCACGGCGGAAACGAGTGCGCAAACCGGCGTGGAAATGGAAGCGTTGACCGGCGCGAGCGTGGCGGCGCTGACGCTTTACGATATGTGCAAAGCGGTGGACAAAAAAATGCGGATTGAAGGAATTTGCGTCGTTGAAAAAATTAAAGAATGAAAATTGGGCGCATCACCATCAGCGACCGCGCGAGCGCGGGCATTTACGAAGACCGGAGCGGGCCGGAAATCGAAAATGTGCTATGCGAGTTTTTTACGGATGCGAAATTTGTCGTTGCAGTGATTCCAGACGAGCAGAAATTGATTTCGTCGAAGCTTTGCGAGTTTGCGGATTCAGAAAAGTGTGATTTAATTGTGACTACGGGCGGAACGGGAATTTCCGTTCGCGACGTGACGCCGGAAGCAACGAAGACAATTTTGGAAAAGGAATTGCCTGGATTCGGCGAAACGATGCGGATGGAATCGCTTAAAAAAATAAAGACGGCGATTTTGTCACGCGCGACGGCGGGCACGCGCGGGAAAAGTTTGATTGTTAATTTGCCGGGCAAGCCGACGGCGGTGCGCGAGTGTTTGGAAATTCTCGCGCCGGCCATTCGCGAAGGAGTGGCGCATTTGCGTGGCGAAGACCCGCACGAAAAGAAAAAATGAACGACCAATTTGGACGCACAGTTGATTATCTGCGCATCTCGGTCACCGACCGGTGCAACGAGCGCTGCCTTTATTGCATGCCGGAAGGCTATAAAGGCTGGGAAGCGCAGCGCGACCATTTGTCGGCTGAGGAAATTTTGCGTGTCGTGCGCATGGCGACGGAACTTGGTTTCCGAAAATTTCGTCTGACCGGCGGCGAGCCACTCGTCCGCAGTGATATTTTGGAAATCGCACGCGGCATTAAAAATTTTCCCGAAGTTAAATGTCTTTTGCTTTCGACGAATGGAATTCGGCTCGCAAATTTGGCCCAGCCGTTGCGTGAAACGGGAATTCGCGCGGTAAACGTCAGTCTCGATGCGCTCGATCCTAAAATTTACAAACAAATCACCGGTGGAGATGTCAATTCAGTTCTTCGAGGAATTCATGCGGCAATCGAAGCAGGATTTGAAACCGTCAAATTGAATTGCGTATTAATGCGCGGTATTAATGAGCAGGAAATTTGGCCAATGGTTTTATTTGCTGCGGAACATGGTTTGCCGTTGCGATTTATTGAATTGATGCCGCTCACGCGCACGGACGTGCTGACCAAAAAAAATTTCTTTCCGGTGGGTGAAGCGATGCAGTTGTTGTCGCAGCGCGACGAATTGATTCCAGTTCTCGAAAAGAAGCTCGGTCACGGCCCGGCAAAATATTTTCAATTGAAACACACCGGCGCGACTGTTGGTTTCATCGGCGCGATGACGAATCTGCATTTTTGCGAGACCTGCAACAAAATGCGGTTGACGGCGGATGGAA
This sequence comes from Verrucomicrobiota bacterium, assembly GCA_021323835.1. Lineage (GTDB taxonomy): Bacteria > Verrucomicrobiota > Verrucomicrobiia > Limisphaerales > UBA11358 > UBA11358. The sequence goes on from JAJPKI010000063.1 coordinate 1,612, forward strand.
AAATTCGCCCGTGCCTCGGTCAACACGGCGAAATTGATTTGCGTGAAGCGTTGCGAAATAACGCGAGCGACGAGCGATTGCGCGAATTGTTTTTGGAAGCGCTTCGTCAGAAACCGATGGAACATCAATTCCGCGATAATTATCAGCCGTCGCGTCCGATGACGGCGATTGGCGGCTGATTACTGCAATTGCAGCATATAAAATTGCTGCGGCGCATTCGGGTTCACTGAATTCGTAAAATTGAAATTCCCATTGCCGTCAAAAGAATTCGTCCCAACTCGCTGCCATTGGTTGAGCGGCAATGCCACGTTCGTTGAGCCGAGTAAATAAAATTGGCTTCCAGCAATTCCATTTGAGCCGCTGAAAACGAAATTATTTCCGTTGACGACGATGCTCGAAATCGGCGGCGGAGGAATGAAAATAATTTCTCCACTCGCTGTGCGTTGCGTGTCGCCCCCGCGATAAATGGCGGGCGGATTTGTCCGCAAATCTTGAATTGAATAAAAGAAATTGTCCGCGACGTTATTGGCGTTCGTGTAATAAATAAAATGGCTGTCGAATGTGATGATGACGCCATTGGTGCTCGCGTTATCAACGTCGTTCAAGGTGGTTGGGTCGCCGTCGGGGTCACTCCAATTGCTCGCGAGATTTGAAATCGGAATCGCAATGCCGTTGGGCGTTTGATACAACGCGTAAATTGTCGCCATCGGTGGATGATTGTTGGTGAACGAAAGAATCAGTGAATTGCCGTTGGTGCGGACGTAAAAATATCCGCCCATTAAATCGTTTCCGAAGAACGAAGTGTCCACGGCGAATTTACTCGCGTCGAAATTGACTATGCCGCCAGAAGCGGTGGCAATCGTCCAATCGTAATTTGTATTCGCGTTGAAGTTGGTCACGTTGTCAATCTGGCTGTTGGCAAACGATTGCAGTTGAATCGTGAACGGATTTGTATTTGTCGCTGCGATATTCAATTGACCGTTCGCCTGCAGAAAATCCCAGCCGCTGCCCGGCGAGCCATTTGCATTCTGAACGGCGACGACAAAACCTCCACCCGCGCCAAACGTCATATTCGTTGTAGCCGTGATTGCGCCAATTCCATTTGCACCGGGCGAAATCGTTCCGTTGACGATTAGATTCGGCGTGGTGACGATTGAATTTCCCGCGAGCATTCCGTTTGCAGCAATAATAATTGTATTTGTCGAAGAAACTTTTCCGGCGCTTATCAGTTGCGCAAAGGAAGAAATGCCGTCGCCGATGGCCAGCGCGGTGACGTTAGAAATTTGTCCTCCCTGCAAATCAATCGTGCCGCTGTTCAAATTGATGGTTGCCGTGCCGCCACCGCCAACAATGTTCGTCGCCTGCACCATGCCGCCGTTGACGTTGAGTGTCGCCTGCGGAAATGCGGTTTGTCCCGCAACGTTCGCCGCTTGTGCCAGAAATAAATTGCTGTTAACGATCAATGTCGCAGAACCGTTGACGTTGAGCGTGCCGATGGCCGGACTATTCGAGCCGCTGGGATAAATGAATCCAATGGCCAGCGTGTTGGCATTGATGCTGCCGCTGTTGAATGTCATTACGCCGGAGCTGCCGGTGGTGCTGTTGTTGCCGTTGCGCCCACGTCCGACGCAAAGATAATTTATCAACGCGTCCACTGTGCCGCCGGTGAAATCATTTGTGGATGGTGCGCTGTTGGCTTGCGCGCCCGCCGAGCCGTCGCCGACGACATAAACGCCGACGCGGTCGGAAGTTCCATTGGTGCCGCGAATCAAGGCAAATGGATTTTGATTCGTGAACGCAGGATTGAACCCGACAAAAACATTTTTGTCGCCGCGGCCTAGCGTGGCGTAATCCATGAAAATGCTATTACTGATGCCGAGATAAAGCTGGCTGCCGTTGCCGAAGCTTGAAGCGTTGTGACCGATGTAAAGCGCGGGATTGCCACTGCTCGGACTGCCAACGCCCGCGCTATCCGAGTAGCCGGCCGAGTTCAGCAACAAATTATTTGTTCTCGCCAGATAAATGACGCCGCTTGAATGATGAAAACTGCCGCTGCCTTCCACGCCGATGCGGATTTGCGTTCCGTTCATCGAGAAACTGTCGAGGCCGGACAAATCCAGCAGCGCATTATTTGTCGGACCGTTGGCGGCATCTTCACTCACAGTGACGCCGCTGTTTGTCACCAGCAATGTTCCGCCCGCTCCGCTCACGGTGAGTTTTGTCGTGTTATTATCACCGAGTAGAAATTGCGTGAAGCCGCCGACTTGAAAATTGGTTGCAACCGTCAACGTCGCGCCGCTGGCGATGCCGATGTTGTGATAATTTGGAATCGTGCCCGGCGCATTGGCGTAATCAAACAATCCACCGACGGAAAAGCTCGTGTCCACGCTGCTGTTTATGTTCGCCGGAACGACAACGCCAGAGCCGTTTGCTGTTAACGCCGATGCATTGACCGCGCCGGAATTTGTGAAAATCAAAATGTTATTTGTCCCCGGCGGACCATTTCCCGGCGTGGTGATGTTTGTCCAATTTTGCGGCGTGCTCCAATTATTTGTGCCAATCCAAACCAATGTTCCCGGCGACGCCACCGTTCCGCTGTTGACCACTAAACTTACGGGCGCCGTGTTGGTTAATGAATTGCCGGTCGCAGTAATTGTCAGTGAATAAATTCCGGCAGACGTATTCGTCGCCGTGAAAATGCTCAACGTCGAAGTTCCATTTCCGGTTAATGAAATTGGATTGAAATTGGAAGTCGTATTCGCAGGCAGTCCGCTCACGGTCAGATTGACGCTGCCTGAAAAATTGCTGTTGGTCGTAATCGTAATCGTGAATGAATTGCTTTGTCCGGCTAAAACGGTTTGCGAACCCGGGGCAACTGAAAGGAAAAATGGCTGTTGAACAACGGCACCTGGCACATTGAGTAGTAAATTAAACTGCTGGCCGGCCGCGCCAGTGTAAGGCTGTTGTGTTAATTGCGTCCCGCTCGCGCCGCCGGGAACGTTGAGGCAAAGGCCGCTCAAGCGATTGATGAAATAATAAAGTCCGTTGCCGGCCGACATCGGCATCCACTGGTCATTTTTGCCGGAGCCAAAAGTAAATTCGACAATTGCCGCGCCCGCGCTCAACGATGCGCCGGAAACCGCCATGACTGATTTTGTGCTTTTGCAAGTGATGCGATAATAGCCGCTGTCGGTTGGAATCAACGCCCATTTGTCATTGTCCAAACCGCTCGCGCTGCCAATGACAATTGGCGTGCCGTTTGCGGAAGATGCTCCTTGCACCAGCGCGGGCAAGCCGCTGTTGTTGTCGAGCACATACAAATTGCTGCTCACGTCCGACGAATTGAAAAAGGATTCCGCGCCCGCCGTCGAAAGCGAACCGCCGCCCTGATAATTTTGTGAATAATAATTTTCTGTGCCGTATTGCTCCGAAGAAATCGAAGCGTTGATGATATTGTTGTTGAAAAAGAAATTATGCGAGCTGGTAACGACGTTTGTGCTGATGGCGCCGTTGCGCAACGCGTTTCCGTCCTTAAGGCTGTTGCAAAGGATGGTGTTGTATTGCGTCGAACCGCGCGGCGTAGCGCTGTTGTTGTAAACATTGATGTCGCGTCCGTCGTCGTTGCAGACATTCCCGAGCGCGAGATTGTGCGCGGCGCTTTGCTCGAAGAACACGCCATAACGAACGAGGTCATGGCAGTAACAAAATTTTTCCACCGTGCCGCTCGAAGAGGAATCGCAATCCACGCCGTCCTGGTTGACGGCTGTGACTTCCGTGTCCGACACCACGCGTTTGATGCCGCTGGTCTGGAACCAAATGCCGCGCGCCGCGCCGTTCGTGATATAGCAGCGCGTAAAGATTTGTGGTGTCGAACCGCCGGAGATATGCACTACGTCCGAACCGCCGGAACGATTTGCCGGGTTGCCAAATCTTCGCAGCGTGACGCTGTCCACTTGAATCGTTCCCACAGTCCCGAAAGAAATGCCGTTGTTGCCGGTCAAATCGCTGCCATCAATCACGCCGCCGGAAATGGAAACGCGTTTGGGCGAATTTCCGCTGGCAATCGCCGCGCTTGCAGTAGTCGAGCCGTTGATTTGAACGGTTCCGTTTAACAAAACACACGTATTGGATTCCAAAGTCAACGCCGTCCCGCCGACGGTGAACGTGCCGTTCAAATGCAATACAATAACGTTGTTCGGATTCGCGCTGCGCGCGGAATTGTATTGGCTCTGCACGGTGTCAATGGTCGTCGAAGTATTTGTTATGTCCGTTCGACCCATGCCATTGACAATCGTGTTTGTGTGCTGGTCGTCAATCAGCGGCGGATAAAAATAATCCTGCCCGCTCGCGCTCAACGGCGTTTTGTAAGCGATGACATGATTGCCCGAGCCGCTGCTGGTGAAATTGCTCGCGTTGTTTGTGCCGAATAAATTATCCGAGAACGTATTTCCGCTGCCGTTCGAATTGATTCCTGCCGTGGAATTATTTTTGATTTCATTCGAAAGAATCATGTTGTTCGAAGCGGCCGCATTGATGCCCGTGCCGTTGTTGTCGCAATTGTTATTGGCCACCACGTTGTCATTGCCGCCCGCGATTTGAATCCCAATGGAATTGCTCTCGCAAGTATTGTTCGCAACAGTCGCCCAGGCGCATGACAAATAAATCCCAACCGAATTATTGTGACAATTGTTGTCGACCACTGCCGTCTGTGTGGAATTCTGGATGCTGATGCCCGCGTGCGATGGGCTGCCCGAAACATCGCAGCGCGTCACCGTCATTTCATTGTCGTAAGTCGAATTGCCCTGGCCTTTGAGTAAAATACAATCCGAGCCGCAATTTTTGGCAATGATTTTATCCACATTCACGCGGCCGGCTGCAGGAGCATAAATGGCGTCAATGTTCGCACCGTTGCCGTCAAACGTTCCGCCCGAAACAGAAACATTTGTCGCACCGGAATTGACTTGCACGAGTGGAACGGTCACGGACGAATTGGCCGCTTGAATCGTCGCGCTGCTGGCCACGAGACATTCGCGTGAGTCCAACAAAAGACTCGCGCTGCTGACGACGTAAGTGGCATTGCTCAACAACGTGATGACAATGACATTGGTTGGATTTGCCGAACGAGCATTGTTGATTGACGTTTGCAACGTTGCAATCGAACCCGAACTGTCTGCAACTGTCACCGCATGGTCGCCGGATTTGGCCATGATGAACGTCATGTTCGGCGCGGTGTAAAGCATCCGCTGCGCGCCTTGACCGGCAAAGGAAGAATTTCCGCAAATTAGAAAAACGATTACGATGGAAGCGCAACGAAGGCGGGAAATTAACATGTTCTGGATGTAATTTCGCACAAAATAAAGGATTCAAGAATACAGACGAGCGAACTTTTGAATTATTCAACAAATTGCAATCTTACCGAAATTTTTCCACGCGAATTTTATTCGTTTCGTTCACGCCGAGTTGGAGCAGGGCGGCATTTTCGTAAAGCGCTAGATTTGGTTTTACTTCCGGCGCATCGTGCGCTTCTCGTTCGCGCGCCAATTCTTTCACTGCCAGCGTATCCAACGCCACGGGGTCGCGACTGAACCAAAGTTGATTCAGCACTTCAGAATAATGCAGCAATCCTTTCGCGCCGCCCTCGTATTGGCCAAGCAATGCGTCAGTGACGTTTAAAACAACTTTATCGCCGATGGCCGGCAATGCGTAAATTTCCGGCACGGCGACGGCCAGACGGTCGGCGTCGCCTTCAAATCGAAAGGTATTATCCACGCTGCCAATTGCTACACTGTAAAGCTGCCCGCAAACGCCGATGCCGTTTTCATTCAACAGCGGAGCGACGGAAATAATTTTTGTGATTTGTTGCGAAACAATTTTGGACACGAACGATTTACGACCGACGCCGTCGCCTTTTTTTCCAAATTCCATATCGCCGTAGAGCAGCATGCCGATGACCGGCGAATCGGGCAGATAAAAATTCGTCGGGTCAAATCCGGCTTCTACGCAACTGGCCACACGCACGCCGAGTTGCCTGCCGAGCGCGACAAATCCCGCGCTGCGCAAATCATCCTGACGCTTGTCCCAAATGATAATTCGATTTGTGGAAATGCCGGCGTCGAGCAACGCACGAATGATTGCGGCAACGGTTGCCGGTCGTGTGCCGGAAATTTCGCCGCCGCCGGAAAAAACTTTGATGCCGACAACGTCATTTGAAGAAATCAAGCTGCGCCACGCCGCGGAAACATTTGTTTTGCCCGTCAAATCCGCGACGCCGCGATTGACCATTTGTTGGACGACAGAATCGTTCGGCGCGAAATCGGAAATGGCGTTGCTATTCTCGATGATAACAACGCGCGCCGTTCCATTGGTCGGGTTGAAAACAAAATCATCCGCGCGACTTTGCGTAATTGTCAGCAAGCCGAACAAAAAAATGCTGTAAATGGACACTTTTTTTGACACCATCAGGCGCGAATGTTATCACCAACGGCGATGCCGTCCAAAAAAAATCAGATTTGCGCTGCAATTGTTTTTGTAGCACTGGCGGTTTTCATTTGTAGTTGCGCGCCGCCGGGACCGCGTGCGTTGATGAAAGGGAAGAAATTTCTCGACCGCGGCGATTACGCCAACGCCGTTGCGCAATTGAAGATTGCCACGAGTGTTTTGACAACGAATGCGCAGGCGTGGAATTATTACGGTGTCGCGTTGCAGCACGCGGGACAATTTGACGACGCGGCGAATGCTTACCAAAATGCGCTGAAATTCAACCGCGATTTGGTCGAGGCGCATTACAATCTCGGTTGCTTGTGGCTGGAGCAAAATAAATTGTCCGACGCAAAAGCTGAATTCATTAACTACACGCTTCTGCGAAGCACCGCGCCGGAAGGCTGGCTGAAATTAGGAATGACGCAATTAAAAGCGAACGACTTGCTTTCGGCGGAAAAAAGTTTTAGCACGGTGCTATCGTTGAGCACAAACAATTCGGAAGCATTGAACGGGCTTGGCCTCGCGCGTGCGGCGCGAAATCGTTACGACGACGCGGCGAAATTTTTTGCGGCGGCAATTCAGGCGCAACCGGATTTTGCGCCGGCGCGATTGAATCTTGCGATTGTGGACGAAGAACATTTGGGCGATGACAAAGCGGCGTTGCAAAATTACATCGGCTACTTGTCGTTGCCGAATCCAGAGAATCGCGATGCAGTAAACGCGAGAATTGCTGCTTTGGAATCGCCGGGAAAAGTGGCAATGGTAAATCCGCAGCCGCCGAAAGAAACGGAAACCGTTTCCGAACCGGCGCCAAATCCTCAACCCGTTGTCAATTCGCGTCCAACGCAAACGACTCGCCCGCAAATGACGCGCACAAATCCGTCGCCGCAGATAATTCGAATTCAGCCGGAGCCGGCGATTATTTCCAGCCCGCGGAATGCCGAATTGTCGCGCAATTACAACAACGGTGGCGTGACGCCGCTGATAACAAACCCGGCGCCGAAACCAAAATTGATTCAGCCCGCGCCACCGGTGTTTCCCCGCTATTTATATTTGTCACCGCGCAAACCAAAGACGGGCGACCACAAATCCGCTATTGCCGCTTTTACACAGGCGCATCAATTTGAAGTTTCGCAGGATTGGGCAGATGCCGCGAATGCGTATGAAAAAGCCGCTGCGCTCGACCCGGCGTGGTTCGAGGCGCAATATAATTTCGGCGTGCTGGCGTATCGGCAAAGGAATTACAATCGCGCGCTCGCTGCCGACGAAATGGCGCTGGCTATTCAGCCGGATTCAGTCGCGGCGCGATATAATTTCGCGCTGGCGCTCAAGGCCGCGGGTTACGCGACGGATGCGGTAATTGAGTTGAAAAAAATTATCGCGAAGGATTCAAGCAACGTAGAGGCGCATTTGGCGCTGGGAAATCTTTATGCGCAGCAATTACGCGACGCGGCACAGGCGCGGGAACATTATCTGAAAGTGCTGGCGCTCGATCCGCGAAATCCGAGCGCGTCGGAAATTCAATTTTGGCTCGCGGCCAATCCGCAATAGCAACTTTCCCGACCAAAAATTTGGTAAAGCTCCACCAGATTGTTTCTGAGAATCAATAAAGAAAAGAATTCTGTTGCATATTGATTTGCGGGGGCGGCTTTAACGCTTCAAGCATTGCCGCGTCAGCTTCTTTTTGTTGTGCCTCTGCCGCCTTCTGTTGAGATTCCGCCAATTGCTTATCAAGTTTTTCCTGCTGTCTGCGATGGTATTCTTGAACGCCTTCGTCTGCTCGAAGATTTTCAGAAAGGACGGCCAAATGGTCTCGCTCCGTCAAATTCGCTCGCAATTGAGCCATCATTTCAATCTTTCTCTGTTTGTAATCTGCCGATTCATCGGCGTTATATTTGAAACGAGTTTTCAGCGAGTCTGAAAGATTTTCAAAAGGTAATTTAGTCATTGAAAGGCCGGATTCGCCATACGAAATCACAATGCCGTCAGGGTCAACTTTTTGAATCTTAACATCGGAATAATTTTGACCGTCCAAAGTGGTGATGTTGGTTATCGGAGAATTATCAGGAACCGATTGCGCGATTGCCATTGCCGGAAAATTTGAGGAGCAAAAATTAAACTCATTCGAGAGGGTCAAATCGGCCTGCATCAATTCGGGATGTTTCGCGCCAATTGCCAGCACGAGCCTTTGGTCGCTCATATTGGTCAACTGCGAATATAAAACGCGATAAGCCGCAACGGTTCGGCTTTGGCTTTTGAAAATTGAGGGCTGGTTGGTTTGGGCGCGTCCGCAAAAAGCAGCGCACAAGATAAGCGCAATGATTGGCTTCATAATTTTATTTATTTGTGAAACGGAAAGGAAATGGTGCGCCCCAGCGCACCTAGCAAGGCACTTGAGAGAGCCTACGGAAGAATACACCAAGACGCACCAATGGGGGTGCGCTGTCAGTGCGGTTCTTCCGGTCAAAACGGACATTCTCAAGTTTCTGCTAGACCAGACCGCTACGCAAAATTGTGGAATGATTGAATCACCTAAAATCAAATTTGACAATTCAAAATCCGATGAGATTATTTACTCACCCCGCAGCGATAGGCTTATGCCCGTCGTTGCGGTTTTTTTATTTGCGCCGTCGAAAGCGTGATTGATAACAACAGATTTTAGGCCGCTTTGATTGCTGACCCTTGTTATCGGGAATTTCGACCAGCAATTGAGGCGGCTGAATTTTGATATGAGGAGAGTTGCAGCGCGCGCATGAGCCGACCTGCGTGGCGTGAAAATGAAAACGGCGGAAGTGATTTGTCTTTTGCGAGGCCATCACTTCCGCCGAGAGGCAACCGAAGTCGCCGGAGTGGTTAAATACTACTCTTGGACGCTGCTGAAAGCAAAGCATTTCGCATCCAGTCAGGCTTTTCTTTGCCTGATCGCTTGATTGCGGAATCAATGATTTTTGCATCACCACCAGAAACTCTGACGGCATACAAAACGCCTTTGGCTTTTCCTTTTGGAAGAAATGGGCGACCCGGTTTCTTTTTCATATTGAAATCAATTTAATTATTGTTAACAATAATTACGGAAGTTGTCAACAACATAAACAAAGAAGCCGCCGTGCTTGTAACACAGCGGCTTCGCATCAAAAGGCTGAAGCCTAAAGACGGAATCTTGGCGATTCACCGTTAATTTAGGAGGAGGTCTGGAAAGGGTCAAATTGAAATGCAGTGTATGTTCCGGTGAGAAGGTTAAGAAATGCGGTCGGTTTAAGAACAGAAACGGAGTTGTCCAGCGGTATTGGTGTCACGATTGCCAGAAGTCATTCAGCTTTTCCAATAACAATGGGATGAGAATCCATAAGGAGAAGATTTACACAGTCATGCGGATGTTGTGTGAATCCTCTGGCATCCGTGCGATTTCCCGGATTACCGGGCTGCATCAGGAAACGGTGTTAAAGATTCTGAAAATCTCCGGTAATCTTTCAACTCACTTCATGGATGAGAAAATCAAGAACCTGAAATGTGAAGTGATTCAGGCCGATGAGTTGCACACCATTGTTCATGCGAAGCAATGGAACGTAAATCCGAAGCATACTCATTTAGGAAATCAATACACATTCCTTGCCGTGGACGCCAAAACGCGCTTTTTAATCGGTTCATCAACCGGACAGCGCACGGTTGAAAATGCAGAGAAGTTTTTGCGTCAAATCAAAAGTCGTGTTGTTGGAAGATTTCAACTCAATACTGATTGCTGGCTGGCTTACAGCGGACGCCGTGGAAATGCGATTAAAAGAGTTTTTGGAAAAGATATTGACCATGCAACCGAGATGAAGCATTTCTGGAAAAAGGGAGATTTTATTTCACGTTCACTTGCCAAGACCGAGCGCAAGGCGCATATCGGCAATCCCGACCTGAATCGCGGCTCGACTTCTTACATCGAACGCACAAATCTCACGTTGCGAAACTTAAGTCGTCGCTTCACTCGATCCACTTTAGGATTTTCAAGAAAGCTGCTCAATTTGAGATTCGCCGTTTCACTTTTTATGTGGTCGTTCAATTTCGCAAAGAAACACAGCACTTTGAACACATCTCCGGCGATTGCCATCGGGATTTGCTCTGATATAATGAGCGTTTTCGACCTCTGGAATTATTGGGGAGCAGGGACAATCTAGTGGAGCGCGACCAAAATTTTTAAAAATTTGTGTGGCATATTTTCATTCGTCTGCTAAATTCCCGCGCTCTAATTGAACCGGCGTATTGCCGAAATTATTTAAACCGTTTTTAAATTGAAGTTGTGACAGCGAAAAATAATAAGAAATCCACGCCGCGCGGAAAATCGCAGGCGTCCGCAACCGCCGCCAGCATTTTGGGTCGTCCCATGTCGAAAAATTCGGACGCTGCGCCAAAAAAAGTGAAGCCGGAATGGCAGAAATATTATCAGCACCTCGTCGAGTTGCGCGACCAATTGCGACGGCAAATGGACGGGCTCGCCGAAGAATCGGCACAGGAATTGGCGGGTTACAGCTTGCACATGGCCGATTCGGGCACGGACAATTTTGACCGCGATTTTGCGCTGAGTTTGCTTTCGTCCGACCAGGACGCGATTTACGAAATCGAAGAAGCGCTCAAACGCATCGAGAAAAAAACTTACGGCGTTTGTGAATTAACCGGAAAATCTATTCCACGCGCACGTCTGGAAGCGATTCCGTGGACGCGGTTCACGGTCGAAGCACAGGCGCAATTGGAAAAAGAAGGCGCATTAAAATCGCGCCGCCTCGGCCAGCTCGGCACGATTGACGCCGCCGGAGCAACGGAAGTGGAAGGCGAAGAAGTTGAGGAAGCCGCAGCCGGTGAAGGCGAAAAAATTGCCAACAACAAAGAAAAGGAATAATTGATTTATGCCACGCGAAGTCATCACCATTGAATGCACGGAAGCGCGCAAAGAGGGCAAGTCGCCATCGCGCTACACCACCACGCGCAATAAAAAATTGCAAACGGAAAAATTGGAAGTCAAAAAATATAATCCCGCGCTGCGCCGCCATACGCTGCACAAGGAAATCAAATAATTTATGCCACGCAAAACAAACACCGAAAAAGACAAGCGCGGCGCCAAACGCCCGATGGAACAACGCACACCGCGTCCAAAGCCGAAAATTGATTTCACTCTCGACGCGCTGGATTTCAAGAACACAAACTTGCTCCGACAATACGTCACCGACCAGGGCCGCATTTTGCCGCGCAAATACACCGGATTGCCCGCGCATTATCAGCGCCGTTTGACCAACGCGATTAAACGCGCGCGCCAAATGTTGTTGATGAAGTAATTTTTAAAAAAAATCGAAAACGCCGATTGCGATTGCAGCCGGCGTTTTTTTTATTTCCGAATGGAATTTTATTATCGAGGCGACTTTTTCTTTTCGTCAGCGTTTTGAAACAGCGCTGGCGTTTTCTGAACAGCCTGAAAATTTTTGGCCTTAAGCCATTTCTTCGGACATCCAATCACCGAGATGCAGAAACTCCCGGATTTTTCGGCGTTCGTAGCGGTTTTTGCGGGATTTTTTGTTTAAATGTTCCGTTTTGCGGAACGGATGTTTAGGGTTGCGGATTGTTTCACTGATGACTTCGAATGTTTTCATCATAGAATTTACCTTTCGCAAACTATTACAGCGTAAATGATGCCAACGTTCCCAAAACGTCACATCTTCGTAACGCAATATGAGACTACGCCCATTTCGAAAATGTTCAAAATTTTTTTACAATGCGAATAAACCGGAACGCCATTCCTTTTCAGTTTTTGCCCGGGTCAATTCAAGTCCGCAATCCTCAAATGCCTTTTGCACTTCTGAAAATTCCGATTTCAAAATTCCGGCCAGCGCTAAAAATCCATCTGGAGCCAACTGCGCCACAATTTTTTTGCGTTCTGCAATGAGCAGATTGGAAATTAAATTGGCGCAAATGAAATCGAATTTTTGTTTTGGTCTCGTCGGAAGCTTCGTCACATCGCCGCGCCAAATTTTAATTTTGACGCCATTGAATTTTGCGTTGGCTTTGGCGATTCGCACTGCTTCGGAATCGAAATCAAATGCGTGAACGGGTTTACAACCGAGTTTCGTCGCTGCGATTGCCAGAATTCCCGAGCCGGTGCCGATGTCCAAAAAAGATTTTGCTGTAGCGGCGCTCTGTGAGCGCCGATGGTCGCAAACCGCCGCTACAATTTCCTGCAAACAAAATCCCGTCGTCGGATGCTGGCCGGTGCCAAAGCTTAATCCCGGGTCAAGAACCACGACGGCTTGATTGTTCTTTGGACGTTTTTTACTCCAGCTCGGTTTGACTAAAAGTAAATTATCAATTTCGATCGGCTGGAAATGTCGCTTCCACGATTCCGACCAATCTTCGCGTTTGACTTTGGCGATGGAAATTTTTCCTGCGCCAATTTTTAATCCGAAACTCCTGATACGTTTCAGCCCTGCGCGAAGTTTTTCGCGAACTTCGGGCGATAAAAATTTCTTTTCTGAAAAATAAATCGAAACGGCGCTGGTTTGCTTTTCGATGTCGAAATAAGCCGAAGCGGGGCAATTGAAAACTTCCGCGAGCATTTCGGCGACGGCATCTTCTGCCTCCAGCGTCGTTGTCACCGAAATGTTCCAAAGTCGCTTTGGTTTCATTTTGCGCTGAATTGCTGCGCATTATTCCTTCGGGTGGCGGAAAAATGCCGTGGGGTAATCCGGTTGATTGATGAGATTTTCTTTTGGGTCGGCAATGCCGTCCACAAATTGCCGCACAATCGGGTCGGTTGAATTGAATAATTGTTCCGGCGAACAGTTCGCCTGAATTTTTCCCTGATGCAGCATGATGACGTGATTGCCGACGCGTCGCGCGCTACGCATGTCGTGCGTCACAACGACGCTCGTCACTTTTAGTTCGTCGCGCACATGAATAATTAATTGGTCAATGCTGTCGGAAACAATCGGGTCGAGGCCGGTCGTCGGCTCGTCGTAGAGCAAAATTTGAGGCTCATAAACAATCGCGCGCGCAAGGCCGACGCGTTTTCTCATGCCACCCGAAAGTTCGGCGGGATTTTTATTTTCTGTGCCGGGCAAATCCACGACTTCGAGCGCGCGCGCGACGCGTTTGGAAATTTCCGCTTCGGTCATTTTTGAATTTCGCCGCAACGCGAACGCAACATTTTCTTTGACGGTCATGGAATCGAATAGCGCCGCGCCTTGAAAAACCATGCCGAACTTCTGGCGCACCCGGAGCAATTGCCGCTCGTCCATCGGCACAATACTTTCGCCGTCAATCAGCACGTCGCCGGTATCCGGTTTCATCAGGCCGATGAGGTGCTTGATTAAAACACTTTTGCCGCAACCGCTGCGCCCGATGATGGCGACGGATTCGCCGCTTTCAATTTGGAAGCTGATGCCGTCCAAAACGCGTTGTGCGCCGAAATTTTTTTGCAAGTCGCGAACTTCAATCATAAGAGGCCGACAATTTTTCCTAAAATCAACGTCAGGAAAAAATTCACGATAAGCACGGTGATGGATGAATAAACGACGGCTTCCGTCGTCGCGCGTCCGACGCCTTGCGCGCCGAGACCGCAATTCATGCCTTTGTAACAACTGATGAGCGTGATGATGCCGCCATAGAAAAATGCTTTCGTCAAGCCCATGAACAAATCCACGTCATGCGTGAAATGCAGCATGTTGTAATATAAATACGCCGGGTCTATGCCGAGCAAATTCACGTTAACGAAATAACAAGCGCCGATGCCGACGCAGATGGCTTCCATCACAAGTATTGGCATGGCAAAAAATCCCGCCGCCACACGCGGCACGACGAGATAATCCACCGGATGCGTGGCGAGCGTGCGCAGCGCGTCAATTTGTTCCGTCACGCGCATCGTGCCGATTTCCGCCGCGATGGCCGCACCGACGCGACCGGCGACCATGAGCGCGGTGAGCACCGGCCCAAGTTCATCACACATCGCGTCGCTGACGACCGCGAGCGTGGCGGTGTCCATGTGGACTTTATGAAATTGAAAATAGGTTTGCGCGCCGAGCACCATGCCGGTGAACGCGCCGGTGATGAGCACAACGGCCTGCGATTTGACGCCAATGGAATAAAGTTGGAACAGCACATCACTCCAGACGATGCGCAATTTGAAAAGCGATGCAAACGTGTCGCGGGCGAGAAATGCCAATTGCCCGAGACCGGCAAGCGAATCTTCAAATCGTTGTTTGGCTGTCAGCGTCACGCGCTCAAATTAGCATGGGCAAAATTTTTGACCAGCGTGAGGTTTGATGGGCTAAATTTTTTGCGCTTCTTTTGCCCACGCATCTTTCAGCGTAATGGTGCGATTGAAAATTATTTTCTCCGGTGACGAATCTTTGTCTAAAGCAAAATAGGCGAGGCGCTCGAATTGATAACGCTCGTTCGACTTCGCATCTTTCAGCGATGGCTCAAGTTTTGCGGTGATGACTTCCAGCGAATGCGGATTTAGAAACTTTTTGAAATCGCCATCGGCATCCGGTTCGGGAACGGTGAACAGTCGGTCGTAAAGGCGAACTTCAACATCAATTGCATGTTTCGCGCTGACCCAATGGATTGTGCCTTTAACTTTGCGGCCAGCAGTCGCGCCGCCGGATTTGCTGTCAAGGTCAGCCGTGCATCGAAGTTCAACAATTTTTCCGCTCGCATCTTTCACGACTTCATCGCATTTGATGATGTAGGCGTATTTCAAGCGCACTTCGCCGCCGGGTTTTAGGCGAAAAAATTTCGGCGGCGGAATTTCCTGAAAGTCATCACGCTCGATGAACAGTTCGCGGCTGAACGGAATCTTCCGCTTGCCTGCATTTTCGTCTTCAGGGTTGTTCACGGCGTCGAGTTCTTCAATTTTGCCTTCGGGAAAATTCGCAATGACAATTTTCAGCGGACGCAAAACTGCGAGCCGACGCAAAGCGCGCTTGTTCAAATCTTCGCGAATAGCGTGTTCCAAGACCGCAACGTCCGTGATGCCGTTATATTTTGTAATACCGATGTTATACGCAAAATTGCGCAATGCTTCCGGAGTCACGCCGCGACGACGAATGCCAGAAATCGTCGGCATTCGCGGATCATCCCAGCCCGTGACAAGCTTTTCGTTCACCAATTGCATGAGCTTGCGTTTGCTCATCACGGTGTAGCCGAGCGCGAGCCGCGCGAATTCATATTGCTTCGGCAACGCGCGCGGCAAATCAAGTGATTCCAAAATCCAATCGTAAAGCGGGCGATGCACTTCAAATTCCAGCGTGCAAATCGAGTGCGTGATGCCTTCGATGTAATCGCTCAAGCAATGTGCGAAGTCATACATCGGATAGATGCACCATTTCGCGCCGGTCTGATGATGTTCCGCGTGCTTGATGCGATAAATCAGCGGGTCGCGCAGCCAGATGTTCGGTGAGTCCGGCTGAATTTTTGCGCGCAACGAACGTTTGCCGTCGGGAAATTCGCCGGCTTTCATGCGCGCGAATAAATCCAGATTTTCTTCCACGCTTCGGTCGCGAAATGGACTGGCTTTGCCTTGACGACGATATTCGTCCGTTTCGTCCGGCGACAAATCGCAGACGAATGCTTTTCCTTTTTTGATGAGCGCGATGGCGAATTCGTAAATCTGGTCGAAGTAATCGCTCGCGTAAAACGGTTTGGAATTATTCAGTCCAAGATTTTTGTCCGCCCAACCGGCGATGAGCCAGTTAACGTCCGCGCGAATCGAATCCACATACTCAACGTCTTCCTTCGTCGGATTTGTATCGTCCATGCGCAGATTGCAGATGCCGCCGAACTCGCGCGCGATACCGAAGTTCAGGCAAATACTTTTCGCGTGGCCAATGTGCAGATAACCATTCGGCTCCGGCGGAAAGCGCGTGTGAATGTGCGGATATTTTTTCTCCGCAACGTGCTTGGCCACAATGTCGCGGATAAAATCGCTGGGCGCGGCGGGAATTTCTTTTGTCGAATCGCTCATTTGTCAGCGCGGAAATTAACAAATGGAAATGCGATTGTCCAAATGAAGCGAAGTCGCTTGCTATAAAATCTACTTTCTGAATAATAGCGTCTCCGTCGGAAAGGCATTTATGAAACACCAAAAATTCTTCCTCACGTTCGCATTCGTTCTGTTCTCCGCCATCGCCGCGCTCGCGCAGGGCACGACGGCTTTTGTTTATCAGGGACAGTTGCGCGACAACGGCACGAATGCCAACGGCAATTACACAATGATTCTCAAACTTTACGACGCGGCCAGCGGCGGCAATCAAATCGGCAGCACCGTCACCACGAGCGCGGCGCTGGCGAACGGCATTTTTTCTGTGAGTGTAGATTTTGGCAGCAGCGCGTTCGATGGTAATGCGCGCTGGCTCGACATCACGGTGACCAATGCGACGACGACCGAGACGCTTTCGCCGCGCGTGCAATTGTTACCCGCGCCGTATTCGCTTTTCGCGGCGAATGCAGGTTCGTTGGCCAGCGGAAATTGGAGCGCGACTGCCGGAACTTTTGACGGTTTTTCCAATGTCTTCGGCATTTCCGACAATAACTTGCTCGTGCTGGGACTTTCAACGAACGGCGTTTTGGTAAATGGCAAACTTCAGGCCAACGGATTCTCAATTGGCAATAATATTTCCTTTGAAAGTGACAATAACGGCGGTCTTGAAATCAACAACGGCGACAGCAACGTGGATCTTACGATTAACAATCTTACTGTGAATGGCAACACCATCCAATTTCCAGCACAGTCCG
>JAJPKI010000379.1 GCA_021323835.1 Verrucomicrobiota bacterium
ATCTCGAAGAAACCGCCCCCGGCAGTTGGGACATTTTCACGCACCTCGACCTCGGCGATTTCATCGGGGCGCGCGGCAAATTGTTCACCACCAAGACCGGCGAAATTTCCATCAAGCTTGATTCCTTCGTCATCCTCGCCAAGGCGCTGCGACCGCCGCCGGAAAAATGGCACGGTCTCGCCGACACGGAAATCCGCTACCGCCAACGCTATCTCGATTTGATGGCGAATCCAGACGTGAAAGACGTCATGCTTAAGCGCAGCGAAATCATCCGCGAAATCCGGGATTTTCTGCACGCGCGCGGCTACGTGGAAGTCGAGACGCCGATGATGCAAGCGATTCCCGGCGGCGCGGCGGCGCAACCATTCAAGACGAAACACAACGCGCTCGGCTGCGATTTTTATCTCCGCATCGCGCTGGAACTGTATCTCAAGCGCCTGCTCGTCGGCGGCGTGGACAAAGTGTTCGAGATTGGCCGCAACTTCCGCAACGAAGGCCTCTCGCGCAAACACAATCCCGAATTCACGATGCTCGAAGCGTATCAGGCGTTCGGCGATTACGAGACGATGATGAAACTCGTCGAAGAAATGATTTGCCACGTCGCGCAAAAAGTTTTGGGGACGCTCGTAATTCAGCACAACCCAAAACAAGAAGTCCGCAGCAATATTCAATCTGCGATTGACACTCTTGCTTTCATTAGCAAAGAGGCGCAGGAAAATCCGGCCTTCAAAGATTCGAAAGAAAAATTTGCGAAAGAACTTCAAGAATTAAACGGAGAATTTAAAACAATCTTCCCCGAATTAAAAGAATGTCTTGAGAAATTGGAAACATCTTCATCTGCAGAAGTGGCTAAAAAAGCTGGAGAATTATTAGATATTGGATCGATCTGCGTTTCAGATCTCAAAATGAGCATTTCGGAAGACCAATTCGGACTTGAAGTGGCTGATGGGGTCAAACGCATTCTAAATACAAAATTTTCGTTAGAACGCCTGGCTAAGCCCAAAATTATTAATTTAACTGGCCCATGGCAGCGGAAAAAATATAAAGATCTTGTCCGTGATGAAGTGCGGAAACGAATTGGTATTGATTGGTTTGCCTTAACTCCGTTGGAACGTCGGCATATAGCTATTGATGATTTGAAACTTGGTGGAGATATTGCAAAAGATTACGAAGATTTTGAAGTCACCGGCGCGGTGTTTGAAAAATTGATTGAGCCGACGCTGATTCAGCCCACGTTCGTCACGCATTTGCCCAAAGAACTTGTGCCGCTCGCCAAACTTTCGCCCGACGACCCGACGACCGTCGAAGTCTTCGAGTGCTGCATCAACGGTCAGGAAATTTCTCCCGGCTACACCGAGCAAAACGACCCGATTGAACAGCGCGAGCGCCTCGAACATCAAGCCGGCGGCGAGCAGCAAAAATTGGACGAAGATTTTCTCATCGCGCTCGAACACGGCATGCCGCCCGCCGGCGGCATCGGCATCGGCATTGACCGCCTGTGCATGATGCTCCTCGGGCAGGAAAGCATCCGCGACGTGATTTTGTTCCCGCAGTTGAAGCCGAAGTGAGATTGACTAAACCGCACGGCTGGTGAAAAATGTTTGCATGAAGACAACGGCAATAGAACTCGCTTTGAATCGCTGGCCTTATGGTTTGGAATTGCAGCCATCCGCCAGCGGCTTGTTGCTTCGTCCGCGTCGCAAGGCTCGCGTGCATTGGGGCAAATCTTTTCGCCGTCCACGTCCGGTTTCGGATGATCTTGCCGCGACTCGACAGTTGGCCAATGAGTTTGATGCGAAGGAATGGCGATGGTGATCGAACGGTTCAACATCTTCCTCGTTCGACTTGATCCAACCACCGGCGCAGAAACCGCAAAGACCCGTCCGTGCGTGGTGGTTTCTCCCGACGAATTAAATCGGGCTATTTCCACGGTCATCATCGCCCCGATGACCACAGTTCGTCGTGGCTGGCCGACGCGGGTGGAAATTTCTTTCCAAGGCAAAACCGGCGAAATCGCCTTGGATCAAATTCGCGCGGTGGATAAATCGCGTCTCGTCAAGCGACTGGGCAAATTGGATTCCGAAACTGCGGATGCCGTTCTTGACACGCTCGGCGAATTATTTGCGCCGTGAGCCAACGGCAATCTCATTTCAGTATTCCCCACTTTTTATCATGCTCACCGTAGCCGGACTTTCTAAATCATTTGGCGGACGCGAATTGTTTGACGACGTTTCGTTCACGATTCAATCCGGCGAACGTGTCGCTGTTGTCGGCCCGAACGGCGCGGGTAAATCCACGTTGTTCAAAATCATCCTCGGCAAGGAAGACTCGGACGCCGGCGATGTGACGCTCATCCGCGGCACGCGCATCGGTTATCTTCCGCAGGAAAGTGAACCGGCAGGAAATGAAACCGTCCTTGAAATTGCCGTGCCGCACGAGCATGAACACGACGGGCAATTCATCGCCAAGGCGAAACAAATCCTCGACAGCCTCGGCTTCAAGCTGACCGACCATCATCGTCCGGCAAAAGAAATGTCCGGCGGCTGGATCATGCGTGCGCATCTCGCGCGATTGCTCGCGGAGGAACCGGATTTGCTCTTGCTCGACGAGCCGACGAATCATCTCGATTTGGAAACGTTGCTCTGGTTTCAGGATTATTTGCAGCATTATCCCGGCGCCATTTTGCTCATCTCACACGACCGCGAATTTCTCAACAACCTTTGCACGCACATCGCGGAATTGCGCGCGTCGCGCATTTTGCGTTACACGGGCAATTACGACACCTATTTGGAGCAGCGCGCGTCCGCCGAGGCCACGATGGCCGCAACGGCGGTGTCGCAACAGCGCGAGATTGACCGGCTGCAATTGTTCGTGGACCGCTTCCGCGCGAAAAACACGAAAGCCGCGCAGGCGCAATCGAAGATGAAACAAATTGAGCGACTGAAAGAAGAACGGGTCGAAGCGCCCGGCAGCGACGGCCCGAGAGTTGGTTTCCGATTTCCGCAACCGCAACGCAGCGGCCATCGCGTCATTACGCTGGAGAACATAAAATTCGGTTACGGCGAAAAACTGATTTACGACGGAATGCATTTTGAAGCCGAGCGCGGCCAGCGCACCGTGCTTGTTGGACCGAATGGGGCGGGGAAATCAACTTTACTGAAATTGCTCGCGGAAGTTCTTAAACCGCAGTCGGGCGTTCACAAGCTCGGCCACAACGTGAAGCACGGCTATTTCGCGCAGCATCGCGCGGCGATGCTCAATCCGAATCACACCGTCATGCAGGAAGCGATGGAAACGCCGGAGCGCGTGACGGAACAAGCCGTGCGCAACGTGCTCGGCAATTTTCTTTTTCGCGGCGACGATGTTTTCAAGTCCGTGAGCGTGTTGAGCGGCGGCGAAAAAAGCCGGCTCGCGCTCGTTAAATTATTACTCAATCCGCCGAATCTTTTGCTGATGGACGAACCCACAACGCACTTGGACATGAGCAGCGTGGACGCGCTCATCGGCGCGTTGAAACAATTTGAGGGCACGTTGATTTTCATCAGCCACGACGTGCATTTCATCCGGCAATTGTCGAACCACGTCGTCCGCGTCGAGGCCGGGCAATTGCGGCATTTCACCGGCGGCTATCAATATTATTTGGACAAGACCGCGCAATCGGCGCGCGCGGCGCTGACAAGTTCGAGCTTCAATCCTTCACCGGAGAAAAAGACTGTTGTTTCGACAGTTGACCGCAAGGAACAAAAGCGAATTGAAGCCGAGCAACGGCAGGCACGTTCACGAAAGAAACAGGAAATTCAGAAAAGAATTTCCGCTCTGGAAAAAGAAATCGCCGAACTGGAGGCGAAGGAAAAAGAATTGGCTGCTGAATTGGAAAAGCCCGAGTCCTACACCGGCGGACGCGCGGTGCAAATCAATCGCGAGTTGATGCATATTCACGAGCGGATGGCCGAAGCAAACACGGAATGGGAAACGGCGGGAACGGAATTGGCTCAATTCGAGGCGGAAATGACAACAGGCGATTCTCGCGCTTCGAGCTAATTGGACATCCGCAGGACTGCGTTTTGCATTTGGCATGGGCGAAATGCGGCTTTCGATTCGCAATTGCTTCAAAATTTTCAAATTTTCCCCAATTCATCTGCTAATCCTTCGGCACAGGCAGTGCTAAAAATATTTCATGGCAAAAAAGAAATCATCGGTGCGCGGCGATGCGGGAAAAGAAATCCATCCGCGCGGAAAAATCACGACCATGCCGGCGACGGAAGACGATGTGGAGCAACGCGCGCGCGAAGACGCCTTGATTTCCGGACGCGAACCGAATCGCGTGAACGCTTCTGACCGGATTCAGGCAAAGAAAGAATTGCTCGGCGACGATTCGGCGGACAATCCGACGGACGAAAATGAAATCACCGGTCGCGGTATGGGCGCACCGCCGGTGTCGCGCGGAAAAAAGGTCGAGGCGCAATTGCCGGACGATGATTTGGACGAAGAACGCACGGTGCAGGAGGGCATTGATGAGGCTGAACACAGCGAAATGCTCGAAGCGGCGAAGCATCCGACGAAAAATGAGGAATAAATGACGACTGAAATTCCACACCAGCTTTGGAAACAATTTTGCGAACGCATCAGCGAATTGTATCGCGGCGCGGTGAGCATTCAAATTGTCGGACGCGACGGCCGGAAACGTCCGGTGGCCGACGATGTGCCGCTGCGAACGGTCGCATTCGGCAAACAAACTGTTTGCAATGATATTGTGACCATCGAAGCGGGACGGCCGGAAGAACGGCCATTGCAACATCAAATCGTCGAGCCAATCCGCATCGTTTTGAAGAAAGACGGCGAAAGTGGACGCTACAATCATCTGGAAATTCTTGCGGAAACGGGAACAACGGAAATTGATTTTCATCCCGGCATCAATCCGGCTTTGCTGGAAAAATTGGCGGCGTGATTCGGCTCGCGATGACGCTCGTCCCACCAATTATTTCTTCTCGCCAAATTTCTTTTCCAATTCGGCAACGCGCTTGAGCAATTCCGGCAAATGTTGGATGGCAATCATTTGCCTCTTGGTCTGCCGGTCCGGTTGCGCGGGCGCGCCAAGCCATTTTTCGCCGTCGGGAATATCGTTCATCACGCCGGATTGCGCGGCGACGGTGACTTGATTCCCAATTTTCAAATGGCCGCCGATGCCGACTTGTCCGGCGAGCACGACGTAATTGCCAAGCTTTGCGCTGCCGGCAATTCCAACTTGCGCAACGATGAGACAATGCTCGCCGATTTGGACGT
This sequence comes from Verrucomicrobiota bacterium, assembly GCA_021323835.1. Taxonomy (GTDB): domain Bacteria; phylum Verrucomicrobiota; class Verrucomicrobiia; order Limisphaerales; family UBA11358; genus UBA11358. The sequence goes on from JAJPKI010000379.1 coordinate 5,284, forward strand.
TGTGCGCGATTTGGACAAGATTATCAATTTTCGTTCCTTTGCCGATGACCGTCGAGCCAAGCGCGCCGCGGTCAATCGTCACGCCCGCGCCAATTTCCACGTCGTCACCGATGACAACATTTCCAATTTGCGGAACTTTACGATGAATGCCGTTGTCGAGAACGTAGCCGTAACCGTCCGAGCCGATGACAGAATTGGCGTGGATGCGAACGCGATTGCCAATTTGTCCGCGCGCATAAATTACAACGTTGGGAAATAAATTTGTGTCGTCGCCGATTTGCGAATTGTCGCCGACAAAATTTTCCGCCTGCAAAACAGAATTCTTTCCGATTTTCACACGTTCGCCGACAACGCAATGCGGTCCAACGTGCGCAGTCGAATCAATTTGCGCGGACTTGGCGACGACGGCGGTCGGATGAATTCCAGCAGCAAATTTCGGTTCCGGAAAAAATAACGCGAGCGCTTTGGCGAACGCGACGCGCGCATTTGGCACGCGAATCAGAATTTTTTTTGCCGAAGAAAATCGCTTGTCGGCAATGATGGCGGTGGCGCTGCTTTGCTCGGCGCGCGCAAAAAACTCTTCATTTTCCGCGAAAGTCAGGTCGCCGGGCTGCGCATTTTCAATCATGGCGAAGTTTTTAAGCGTGGCATTGGCATCGCCAACTACTTCTCCGCCAATGACTTTTGCGATTTCTGCGGTTGTGAATGTCATTTGATTGACTTGGTTGTCGCCGCTCACTATAAAGACACGCGATTCAACCCTCAACTTTTATGGCGAAAACTTTTCGCGTCGGGATGATTGGTTACCGCTTCATGGGGCGGGCGCACTCGAACGCCTGGCGGCAAGCTCCTAAATTTTTTCCACTCAAGGCGAACGTCGAGCTGCATACGATTTGCGGTCGCAATGCCGCGAACACGCAAACGGCGCGCGCGCAACTTGGCTGGCAACACGCGACGACGGATTGGCGCGAAATTGTTGAGTCGCCGCTGATTGACATCGTGGACATTTCCGTGCCGCCGGATTTGCACGCGGAAATCGCCATCGCAGCCGCGAAAAATGGAAAACACATTTTGTGCGAAAAAGTTTTTGCGGTGAACGTGAAGCAAGCCGAACAAATGCTCGCCGCCGCGACGAAGGCAAAAGTCGTTCACATGGTCTGCCACAATTACCGTCGCATTCCCGCAATTGTGCTCGCGAAAAAAATAATTGCCGAAGGCGCGCTTGGACGGATTTATCATTTTCGCGCGCGTTACGCGCAAGACAGATTGGCCGACCCGGAATTTCCGCTCGACTGGCGGTTGCAAAAAGATTCCAGCGGCGGCGGCGTTCACTACGACATCAATTCGCATATCATTGACCTCGGGCGTTATCTCGTCGGCGAGTTCAAGCAAGTTCTCGGATTGGTAAATACATTTATTCCCGAACGGCCGCTTGCCGAGTCGCTCGCCAAAGGCCAGCGTAAAATGGGCAAGGTCGCCGTGCCGGATTCGGCGGCGTTTCTCGGCTGGATGGACAACGGCGTGATGGCGAATCTCGAAGCGACGCGTTACGCACTTGGCCGAAAAAATCACATCGAAATCGAAATCAACGGCAGCAAAGGCTCGATATATTTTGATTTCGAGGACATGAACGCGTTGAAATTTTACAACGGCGCCGACCCCGCCGACCGCCGCGGCTTCCGCGAAATTCAAGTTACCGAGCGCGATGGCATTCATCCTTATGTCGCCAATTGGTGGCCGCCGGGACACGGGCTTGGATACGAGCATACGTTCGTTCACACGATTGCCGATTTTGTGAACGCTTGCGCGGAAGGAAAATCCGTCCAGCCGACATTTGAAGACGGTTTGAAAAATCAGCAAGTGCTCGCGGCGGTGGAAGAATCTTCAGCCAAAGGCAAATGGGCGAAGGTTTAATTTTAATTTGGGTGGGGCGAGAGTCTCTCGCGCCCCGCTTAAAAATTTTGCTAAAAAATTAGGGCTCGACGGAGTCTCGCCCCACCTTAAATTGTCTTGTAAATTATGCCGCCAACGTCACTTGAACAAATCATTCCCGAATTGCGCGACGCCATCGGTCCGGTGATTTTGATTTCCGGCGTCGGTTTGTTGCTGCTCACGATGACCAATCGTCTGGGCCGCGCGATTGACCGGTTGCGGCAATTAAAAGCGGAATTGCCAAAGCGCATGGAAAGCGAACGAGCGCAGGTGTTCGCGCAAGTTGAAATCATTTATCGCCGCGCAAAAATGATTCGCTTGAGCATCACATTGGCGGCATTGAGCGCCTTGCTGGCGGCATTATTGATCGTCACCTTGTTTATAACGGCGTTATTGCAATGGCAGTCGGGATTGCTCATCGGAATTGTTTTTGTTGCTTCAATGGCTTCGCTGGCGACATCGCTCATCGCATTCATCTTCGATATCAATCTTTCGCTGCACGCGTTGAAATTGGAATTGGAAGATTTGCAGAAAACGAAATCTGCGAATGCAATTTAACTTGCCCGGCGCGTCGGCAACGCGTATTAAAATTGGTGCAAATCATTTGCCCACGTGGCGGAATTGGCAGACGCGCTAGATTCAGGTTCTAGTGAGTAAAATCATACAGGTTCAAGTCCTGTCGTGGGCACCACTTCGATAATCCATAATGAAACCGATGTTTTTTCGAAACATCGTCTTTTTTGAACCAAAAGTTACAACAGTTTTTTACAACAAATCCGAGGAAATTTGTTTCCATCCGACAATGTTTAACCGTGTTGAATCGGCATCATCTCGTCTGTCGTCGCAAGACTTACGTTGCAATTTCGAAATCACTCTTTGCCCGATATTCCAAAGCGTCTTGAATTTCTTTTTTTAACTCTCCGCTGGCGTAAAAATCTTTCATCGCCTGAAAAAGAACTTTTTTCAAAAAGCTCATTCCCTCTTCGGATGTGTCGTAATTGGTTGTATTGAACCATCCTAGAACCGTATTCAGACAATTTTTATTATTTTTGAGAACAAGTTCGTATGTTGAGGCGGGAGGCAATCGCGTCCATCCTGTAATCGGAGAATAAAATAAATTTCCGATTTGATTTTGAATTTGCAATGGAATGTAAAATTGTTTTCCA
>JAJPKI010000233.1 GCA_021323835.1 Verrucomicrobiota bacterium
CATCGGCATCGTCCGTCGCGCGCGATTTGTCCGCTGCTTGTCCAGTCGCGTGACCGAAATTTTGCAGCATCCACCAGTCGGGAATTCCATCGCCGTCACTGTCCACAAATGTTCCGGCGAGCTTGATGTAATCCACGGTCAAATTGTAACCGGAACTGCTCGCATTTTTGCCAGTGACGAGAAATTTGAAATCCCGGTCGCCGTTCGTGGCGATAGTCATCGTGCCGATGTTCGTCGAAAGAAACGCGCTCGAACCGTATTGGTCGAATGGCGAACCGATATTGCTCAACGCGCCGCCTGCGGGACCGGCCAGCGTTTGCACGATGCCGCGATTCGTGTTGCGCTTGTAACCAATCGTCACCGAATAAGAACCGGCCGCGACATTCGGCACGCGGAACGTGATGTAATCGTTCACCGCCGTTCCGAAATACTGAACGTATTGGCCATTGCTCGCCTGCACTTCGCTGTTTGTCGAAACGCTGTCGCCCGAAGTGCCATCAATTTGCAAAAATTCCGCTTCATAAATATTCGTGCCGCCGGTGAATGAATTTGTCGTGATGGAATTTATCGCCAGCGAAACAGTCGTTGAATTTGTGCCGGTGCTTCCCGCGCCGGTAATTGTCAACGTGTAATTTCCAACCGGCGTGGAATTTGAAATAGCGACGTTCAACGTCGCCGACCCGTTTCCGTTGAGCGACAACGGAACGAAATTTGCCGATGAATTTGACGGTAATCCGCTCACGTTGAAATTCACGTTGCCGTTGAAACCGCTGTTTGTTGTCAAATTGACTGTGTAATTCACATTTGTATTTCCAACCGTTACCGTTTGCAAATTTGGCGTTGCTGAAATTGAAAATGTCGCAGGCACGCCGGTCAGCAAATAATTTGCGCCAGCAGTTGTGTTGAAAACAATGTTCCCGTTGGTCAGCGTAAATGAAACTGGCGCGATAAAATTTCCGTTCGTGTCCACTTGCGAAACTGTCGGCGTGCCGCTCCACGGATTTACCATCGTCACGCTTTGGCCTTGCTCGCTTAACAAATTAACGCCGGTGACAATTCCATTTGTCATCGCGCTGGAAATCACGAACGCGCCTTTCGCACGCAACCGTTTGAAGGTCGCGTTCCGAGTCGTCGGCCATTCGGGAAAAATTCGGAGCACATCGCCTTCGCTTTGCAGCAGCATTGCGTTCACACCTTCAATCGCGCCGACGGTTTCAATTCCGCCGCCACCTTCTGAACAAGTCAAATTTACTGCGCGCCAGTGATACGCGATGGAATTGGTGAAATGATAAAATAAATCCGCCGACGGCCAGCCGATGCGCGGAACCATCGGCCAAATTTTTGGAAAGCCGTTGTTCTGACTGCCGGAGCCGGATTTTGAATCCGACCAGCAATTCATAAGCGCGAGAGAATTGGATGCGATTTGTAATTTCGTTGCATCGCCGCCGAGATAAATATTTTCGCCAGGAAATAATTGGCCTTCCATATTCACCGGTTGATTGCCGACTTCGAATAATTGATTTGATGCCGTTGAGCCATTTACATTTTGCGCGATAGCAAAAACGGTTTCGCCGGAATAAATCGTCGTCGGAAAATCGGCGAGATTGGTCAGCACGTCCTGCCAGGTGGAAATCATATTCGTATCGCGGTTCAGCAATTGGCTTGCGCCGATGAGCGTGCGAGAAATTTCTTTGCAGAAACCTAAATCGGAATCGGGATTCAAATCATCGGAATCTTCGTGACACGAGCTGTGCTGAATCGAATACGGTTTCGAATTTGTCGTCATGTAACTGCGCCAGAAGCGGTCGAGTTCGCGCAAATGCGGATACAAAATCTGCGCGAGATAATTTGTGTCCTGCGTGTATTCGTAATACCAAATCAACGGCATTGCGGAAAAACTGCCGTTGGATTTTTGGTCGCGAGCGGGCAAAGCATTATTATTTTGCGAGGCAGCGATTGAATTACTCGCCCATGGCGTCGCGAAAACCCAATACGGCGTCAAGCTGCGGCAAAATTCCGTTCCGTCCCAACCCGCGGCGTGCGTGCGAAAACGGTCACGCGGCAATTGGTTCGTGATGACGCAAATGTAAGGCGCGACCAATTCAGGATGGTTCGCGGAACAAATGCCGTAAGTCGGCGCTTCGAAATTGTAATTTTGCGTGTAGCGCCCGCCCCAATCCGGCGTGTCGCTCATGGACCAAACGCCCCAAAGGCCGGACGGAATAATTTTGTTCGCGTGAAAATTGCAGCCGATGACGTAAAGCGAACCGTAATAAAATTTTTCCATCGTGGCGTCGCCAAGTTGCACGAACGATTTGAGATAAAAATTCTTCCACCAATTACGATGGTCGGCTTTCAAATTGGCGACAGCAGTCGAATCAATTCCGCTCACATCCAAAACAGCGCGGTCGCGCGCAGCTTCGAGCGTCGCAACATTTGTGCTCATCAAAACAATCGCGCTGCCGTCGGCGCTTTCACCCATTCCATTGTTCGTGCAAACGACAAAACTTTTAATTGCCGTCACGACATAAATTGTCGAGCCGCCGGTCAACGTGAACGTTCCGGTCGAAAAACATTTTCCCGGCGTGCCGCTGTTCGTGCCGATGGAAGTGGAAGTAAAATTCGCGCCGATGATTTCCGTGGCCATCGCAACGCTCGCGTTGTAAGGCGGGTCGGGCGGATAATTTGTCACGCCTGAACCGTAATCGTAGGAATCATCGTCAACATTCGTCACCCAATTGTGCCGCGCGGACCAAAGAATTCCATTCGTAACTCCGCTCGCGTAGGCGTAGACGTTGCTGCTGTCGAGCCATTGATTTTGATATTCATATTGGCGCGGAACAAAATTGGTGAGGTTCAACGTCACCGGGTTTGCGCCGGCGGGGCTGGAAAGTTCCACGACAAAAACGTTGTCCGTGTCTGCCGTCCACGCCGTCATGGAAACATTCACGTTGCCGCCAAGTCCGTCGCCGAATTGCATTGTCGTGCGGTCTTCGGCATTCAAAATATCTTGCGTCATCGTGTAAACGGAACTTTGACTCGTGCCGGCATTTGGCGAACTCAATGTCAAACCGCCGACGCTCATTGCGCCTTGCTGCCAGACATATTGATGGCTGGAAGAATTGTCCGTCGGGTCTTTGACTACCGTTCCCCAGAAATCCAATTTGCCGAAACGAAAAGTTTGTCGTCCGGTTGTGTCACCAATTGCGACGCCGATGTCGCCGTTGCCGAGCAATTGTCCGCCAGTAAATTTTGTTGTGACAACGGAAGACGGCGGCGAAACAATTGTCGCGGAATAGCCGGAAATTAAATTGGAAACGGTTGTCCAATCATCCGCGCGCGCTGAAACAATTGCGACACATGCGCAAAAGGCGAATGCGAAACAAAATTTCTCTGCGAAACGGTTGGCCATTAATTTGATTCATTGGACGACACAGGAAGCAGACATTTCATGCTTCAGTCGAAAAATTTGAATGGCAGCAATATCGCCGCAAATCCGCAAATTTTAAATCGCTAAAACTAGTGATAAAATCGCAAACAAAGCCGGCAATCCATTTTCAGGATTGCCGGTTGTGTTACCGAACAAAATTTATTGTGATACCAGTTTGATGTAATCAATCGCCACGTTGTAGCCGCCGCTGCTCGCATTTTTGCCGGTCACAAGGAATTTCACCCATTTGTCGCCCGTCGAGCCAATCGTCCACGTGCCAATCGGAATTTCTGTGAACGAGCTGCTGCTCGAATACAAATCCACCGGCGAACCGATGTTGCCGGGTGTGCTACCGGCTTTGTTGACTTGCACCTGCACGATGCCGCGGTTGTTGTATTTTTTCACGCCAATGGACAGCGTGTAAGTGCCGGGCGAAACGTTCGGCACGGTGAATTGCACATAGTCATTCGTGGCATTGGAAAAGTATTGCACATACGCGCCGCCGCTGCCGCCGTCGGTATTGGTTGCAACCGTGTCGCCGGAACTGGCGGAAATCGCGAGGCTTTCAGCTTCGTAAATATTTGTTGTTCCACCGCCACTACCACCGCCCGTGCCGTCGTCAGTATCGCCGCGACCGGTGTTGCTGCCGAGCACGGCAGCCGCTTGCGATGAACCGACGCGGTCGGTTAATTGCGCGCGATAAAGTGCATTCGGACTCAAATGCGTGCCGAACGAAGTCACTTCAGGGTCGCTGCCATTGTTTGCATGATTCCATGCGCCAGTGCAGCCAAACAGCCATTGATGCACGGTGTTCGGGCGTTCAAAATTAAACGCCTGGTCGGTGTCGGAATTGTAGGCGAGCAAATCAAATCCGTTCCAACCGTGGCCTTGATA
>JAJPKI010000128.1 GCA_021323835.1 Verrucomicrobiota bacterium
GCACACCCATTTGCAAATTATTTACATCAATCGTGCCGGCTTCGAAAATCAGCACGCCGGTGGAATTGCCACTACTCATGATTGGGCTTTCGCCGCGACCGAGAATCATCGTGTCCACCAGCGCGTCCACCGTGCCGCCTGTGAAATCATTTGTGCCGCGGCTGTTGGAGCCGGTGTTGCTGGCGCCGGAATTGTCGCCGATGAGCCAGCGCGAAACGCGGCTGCTGTTGCCGTTCGTTCCGCGAATGAAGGCGGTTGAATTCGCAAAATTTAGATTGAAACCGAGCCAGCCGATGTCGCGTCCGCCGCCGACGGTGATGCCGTCCGCGTAAATGGAATTTTGTTGGCCGAGGAAAATGAAACTGTTCTGCGAACTGTTGGCCGCCGGATTGTCCGCGACATCAATGCCCGCGTTCGTCGTCGTGCCTTGCGCGGAAATAAATAATTTCAGCAAATTTGTTTTTGCCAGATACAACGTGCCCGCTGAGCGCACGGTGCCGGACGTGGCGGCGGAATTTCCGACTTCAATGCTGTTGCCGACGACGTTGAAATTATCGAGGCCGGACAAATCGAGCGTGCTGCGCTGGGTGCTGCTTGAGCTGGCCGTGAATTGTCGCACAAGAATATTTGCGCTCGTGTTGCTGACGATGAGCGCGCCGCCGGTTCCGGTCATTGAATCATAAACGACCGGAGTGTTGCCCAAATCCGATTCCGTGCCGACGAGCAAACCTTTGCTGCCGGAAATTGTAAGCGTCGCGCCGCTGGCGATTTGCGTCGTGTGAAATCCGTTCGTGTTGTTGAACGTCAGCGAATTGATGCCGGCGGAAACGTTCGCGATATTGTCAACGGAATTGCTCGCGGCGACCGTCGCGAAATTTGTGAACACGACGTCGTTGGAAATTCCCGGCGGGCCGTTGCCCGGCGTGGTGAGATTCGTCCAATTTAGCGCGGTTGACCAATTGATTCCCGAACCGCTCGCTGCTGTCCAAAGCAATGTTCCTGGCGAAGCGACAGTGCTGCTGTTGACAATCAAATTGACGAACGCAGCGTTGGTCAAACTGTTTCCAGTTGCGGTAATCGTCAGCGCATAAACTCCGACCGGTGTGTTCGTCGCCGTCACAATTGTTAAAGTGGAAGTGCCATTTCCATTTAATGAAGCCGGATTGAAATTGGAACTCGTATTTGATGGTAATCCGCTCACACTGAAATTGACGCTGCCGGAAAAATTGCTGTTGGTCGTAATCGTAATCGTGAACGAATTACTTTGTCCGGCCAAAACAGTTTGTGAATTGGGATTGACTGAAAGGAAAAATGATTGCTGCACCACGGCGCCGGGTGCGTTGAGCAATAAATTAAATTGTTGTTGCGCGATTCCGCTGTAAGGCTGTTGGTCCAATTGTGTTCCGCTCGCGCTACTTGGCACGTCCAAACACAAGCCGCTGAGACGATTGACGAAATAATAAAGTCCATTGCCCGCGGACATCGGCGTCCATTGGTCATTTTTCGCAGAGCCAAAAGTCCATTCCACAATCGCCGCGCCTGCGCTCAACGATGCGCCGTTCACAGCCAACACCGATTTGCTTTTCTTATTCGTGATGCGGTAGTAACCGCTGTCGGTCGGAATCAACGCCCATTTGTCGTTGTCGAATCCACTCGCCGAGCCGATGACAATCGGCGTGCCGTTGGCTGTTCCCGCGCCTTGCGTGACCAATACCAATCCGCTGTTGCCGTCCTGCAAAAATAAATTGCTGCTCACGCCGGCAGAATTGAAATAGGCATCGGAAGCGGCGACGGTGAGCGAACCGCCCGCCTGATAATTTTGCGAAAAATAATTGTTCGTGCCGACGCCGTCAGAAGTAATCGAAGCATTCACAATCACGTTATTGAAATTGAAATTATGCGATGTGAACGTATTCGTGCCGACCGCACTGGTGGTGATGCCGGTGCCGCCCATGCCGAAGTTGCAAAGATAGCTGTTATATTCCGTCGGTGTCGTGTGGGCATTATTGCCGGTGTCGAGGTCGTAGCGACTGCTGTTGTTGCAGACATTGCCGATGGAAGTGTTGTGCGATGCGCTCTGCTCATACCAAATGCCGTAAAGGTTGCTGGTGCACGTATTGAACATGCAGACGGCGCCAAAAGTGGACGAATCACAGTCAATGCCCGCACGCGTGTTGAGGCAGGTGTTGTCGCAATAAAGCGCCTTTTGTGAGTTTAACTGCGACCAAATCGCGCGCCCCGCGCTGCCGTTGATAAAGCATCGCGTCACCATGTAAGGCGTCGAACCGCCATTGGGAAAATGGATTGAATCCGACCCGCTGATTGCCGAAACGTTGGAGCCGAAATTCACGATGGTCATGCTGTCCACCTGAATCATAGAGCTGCCGGGAAAGCTAATGCCGGTAATTCCAGTCTGGTTGCCGCCATCAATTGTGCCGCCGGAAATGGAAACCCGCCGGGGCGAAGTGCCGCCCTGGATCGCTGCGCTCGCGGTGGTGGAAGCATTCAATTGAATCGTGCCATTAAGCAACACGCAGGTGTTCGATTGTAAAACCAGTGGCGAGTTGCTGACCGTGAACGTGCCGTTCAAATGCAGGACGATGACGTTGTTCGGATTGGAACTGCGCGCGGCATTATATTGGCTTTGCACGCCGTTAATGTTGGTTGAAGTAATCGTCAAATCCGTCCGGCCCATGCCGTTGACAATTGTTGAATTGGTATGCGGGTTGTCAATCAACGGCGGGTAAAAATAATTTTGGCTCGATGCGGTCAGATTGGTTTTGTAAGCGATGATATTGTTGGCCGAACCGCCGCTGATGAAATTAGCCGCGTTGCCCGACGTAAAAAGATTGTTCAGAAAATTATTTCCGCTACCGCTGGAATTGATTCCCGCCGTCGAATTATTTCCGAGCGACGATGACAAAATCATACCGTTCGAGGCGCCCGCGGAAATGCCCGTGCCGTTGTTGTTGCACGTGTTGTTGGCGACAACGTTGTCATTGCCGCCGGCGATTTGAATCCCAATGGAATTACTCTCGCACGTGTTGTTGGCAACTTCCGCCCACGCGCATGACAAATAAATTCCAACCGAATTGTTGTGGCAATTGTTGTCCAGCACCGCCGTTTGCGTGGAATTTTGGATGCTGATGCCTGCGTGGCCCGGGCTGCCCGAAACGTCGCAACGCGTCACCGTCATTTCATTGTCGTAAGTCGAATTGCCCTGGCCCTTTAATAAGATGCAATCCGAACCGCAATTTTTGGCGATGACTTTGTCCACGTTCACCCGCGCCGCGGCCGGCGCGTAAATGGCATCAATGTTCGCGCCGTTGCCGTCGAACGTTCCGCCGGAAACGGAAACATTCGTCGCGCCGGAATTAATTTGCACGAGCGGAACCGTTACGGACGAATTGGCCGCCTGAATCGTCGCACTACTGGCAACCAAACATTCGCGCGAGTCCAAAATCAAACTCGCGCTGCTGACTAAATAAGTCGCATTGCTCAATAGCGTGATGACGATGACGTTGGTCGGGTTTGCCGCACGTGCGTTGTTGATGGAAGTTTGCAGCGTGGAAATGGAACCGGAATTGTCGTTTACTGTCACCGCATGGTCGCCAGATTTAGTGCTGATGAACGTCATGTTCGGCGGCGTGTAGAGCATCCTTTGCGCGCCTTGTCCGGCAATGGCTGAAGTCGCCGAAAAAATGGCACAGGCAATTACGCCGGAAATTTTTTTGAACATACTGGGATTTGTTTCAACAAGCTGCACAAATACAATTAGTCGGCGGATTGTGTTATTTGAGGAGTTTGACGGTTTTGTTGGATGTAGAATTCACTCGGAAATTTTGTTGCGGTGCTGAAAAAGATAATAAAGACGGGGCAAATCGTCTTGTCATCCATTTGGATGACACGGATTTACGCCATTTTTTAGATAATTAAAAAACGAATGAATTCCATTTTGACAAGCGCATCCGCTGTCTCATACTTGATTGAATCCACTCACGACACGCAGTGTTTTTCGCAATCACAAAATCGTTTCGTTGCAAACTTCCGGGAAGTTTCATTTTATTTTTCATTTGCGGCGCGGCGGCGGCGACTACGAATTCGGTTTGGTTCTCGCGTCCCTGGCAAACGGACGATGGATTGCCAAACAACAACGTCCTGGCAATTGCGCAGACGACGAACGGTTTTCTTTGGCTGGGCACACCTTCAGGGTTGGTGAGTTTTGATGGCGCGCAATTTCAAAAATTTAACCTGACGAACACGGCTTTCGCCGGCAATCGCGGGGTCACGCTGATGGTTGGCAGCCGGTCGGGCGGATTATGGCTGGCGATGAATCGTGGCGCTGTGGCTTATCTGGACGGTCCCCGGACAAAAGTGTTCACGGTGAAGGACGGACTGGTGGACGGACAGGTGCGCTCGCTGGTCGAGGCGGGCGACGGAACGCTTTGGATTTTGTTCAACGGCGGCGGTTCCCGCATGATTAAAAATGGAAAGGTGACGGCCTTGCCGGGCATGGACAATTTACCTGCCGGACAACTGACGACGCTGGCGTGCGATGTCAATGGTGACATCTGGTGGGTAAAAAGCGGTGAGCTGGGAATTTATCAAAACGGCAAATTTCAACATCTGGCGCACATCGGCAATTGGTCTGCCGGATTGGCCGCCGCGAAGGACGGCGGAGTCTGGGTTTGTAGCAACGCGCATTTGTTTCACTGCGACGCCGCGGGACGAATGGACGACCGCGGAAGTTTCGATTCCAGCCGAACGTCTGGAAATTCCACCGCGTTGTTGGAAGATTTGGAAGGCGGAGTTTGGATTGGCACTGCGTTTGGCGGATTAATCCGTTACGATGGTTCTGCGTTTGAAAACATTTCCACGTCGCGGCCGGAAATTCAAAGCCTGCTGGAAGACCGCGAAGGAAATATTTGGGTGGGAACTTTGGGCGGCGGGTTGAACCGGATACGGCGTCGCGTCGTGCAACTTCAGGGAATCGAAGCCGGCCTGCCATTCGAATCGTTACGGTCGTTGTGCGAAGATTCGAAAGGAACGGTGTGGGCCGTCACTGAAAACGGACTGCTCGCCCGTCACGACCAAAGTGGATGGCAAACAATTTCCACGGATGCAAAATGGGCGCCGAATTTTTTGACCTGCGTGGCCGCAGACCCCGCCGGTGGATTGTGGATTGGCGGTCGAGGCCGGAGACTTCTTCACTGGGACGAGAGTCATGGGGTTGTTCTCGCGCAATCAAACGGCCTCATCGGGACAATTTTTTCCATGCAACCCTGCACCAATGGAGATGTGTGGCTGGGCGAAATCGGAACCGTGAACGGCTTGCAATGCTTGCGTAATGGAAATTTAATCACGCAAAAAATTCCGGGAGACGTTCGCACTATTCGTGCTGCGGCGCAGGATGCAAATGGAAATATCTGGTTCGGCTCGGCCAGAGGAAATTTATTGCGAGCCAAAGATGATGAAGCTGTTATAGAACCATTGCCGGAATCGGATGAGGCATTGTCCATACGCTGTATTACGGCGACACCGGACGGCAGTTTATGGATTGGTTATGACGGCGTAGGCGTGGGCTGGATGAAAGACGGACATTACTATCGTGTGAGCGCCGCGCAGGGACTTTTCGACGATTACATTTCGCAAATCATTTCCGACGACAACGGCTGGCTGTGGTTCGGTTCCGACCACGGAATTTTCAAAGCGCGCGAAAAGGATTTGGAAGCCGTGGCCGAAGGAAAAATCGCACGTCTCCAGACAATTCACTACGGCCGTGACGAAGGCGCGGAAAATTTGCAGGCCAATTTCGGCTACTCACCCGGCGGCCTGCGCAGCCGGGACGGACGATTGTGGATTCCAACGCGTTCCGGATTGGCGGTAATTAATCCCAAGCTGCAGCAAAAAAATAGCGGGCCGTTGCCGGTCTTGTTGCAGAAGGTAATTGTGGACGACCAAACGATTGCGCGATACGAGAAAATTGCGGAATTGGCGGGCGATAGCAACGCCGCCGCGCTACAACATTTCGGCGGGAGGCTGCAATTGCCGCCGGATTATCGGCGATTGGAAATTGATTTCACCGCCTTGAGCTTCGTCGGTCTGGAAAATATCCGGTTTCGTTATCGGCTATCAGGCTTTGACCAGGACTGGCAGGAAACGGTAATTCCGCGCGATGCAATTTATTCACGCCTGCCCGCAGGCGATTACACCTTTGAAGTGCGCGCCTGCAACAGCGAAGGCATTTGGAATGAAGCCGGAACCATACTCGCCTTTACCGTGCTGCCGTATTTCTGGCAAACATGGTGGTTTAGAATTTTGTCAGGATTTTTGTTGCTGGCGACCGTGATTGCCGCCGTGCGTCACTTTGAAAATAAACGCACTCAACACCAACTCGCGCGGCTCGAACACGAACGCGCCATCGAACAGGAACGCGCGCGCATCGCCAAAGACATCCACGACGACCTCGGCGCGAATTTGACGGAAATCACGCTGTTGAGCGAACTGGCGCAAAGCCCCGATGCGCCTGCCGATGAAATTCGCACGGACGTTCACCGCATTGCCGCCAAAGCGCGCAAGCTGACCAATTCGTTGGACGAAATCGTCTGGGCAGTGAACCCGCGCAACGACACGCTTGATAGTTTTGTGACTTACACCTGTCTCTACGCCGAGGATTTTTTGCACACCGCAAAAATTCGCTGCCGTCTCAAAGTGCCGGAAAAAATTCCCCATCGTCCGCTCGCCACCAACGTGCGCCACAATCTGTTTCTCGTCGTCAAGGAGGCGTTGAACAACGTCGTCAAACACGCTTTGGCCAATGAAGTTCACATCGCCATTTCACTCGTGGCAAATGGATTTGAACTCGTCATCAAAGACAACGGACGCGGCTTTGATGCGTCCGGCGCAGACAAATCAGCCGGCAGAAACGGCTTGTTGAACATGCGCCAGCGGACGGAAGAGATTCGTGGTAGAATTAATCTGGAAAGTATGTCCGGCGAAGGCACAACCATCACGCTGGCCGTAAATTTTCCGGATGAATAAAATTTGCATTGGGGTTGAAAGTTTGGTGTCACTCATTTGCAGGACTGTTAAAAAATCTACGACTTTCAAATAATGAAATCTGAACCGAGGAAAATTGAACGAAAAGATTCAGGTCAAATGCCTATCACTATTTGTATCGTGGAAGATGACGCCGGATTTCGGAACGGTTTGCTGCGGCTGCTTGCCCGCACGGCGGATTGCCATTGTCTGGGCAATTATCCCAGCGCGGAAGTGGCGTTGGCGGCGATTCCTGAAATGACTCCAAACGTGGTGCTGATGGATTTGAATTTGCCGGGCATGAACGGTGTGGATTGTGTGCGCAAACTGAAATCACTTTTGCCGCGGGTGCAAATTATCATGCTGACGGTGTATGAAGACCCGGACCAGATTTACAATGCGCTTTCTGCGGGGGCGACGGGTTATTTGCTCAAGCAAGCGCCGCCGTCGGAATTATTGGAGGCGATTCGCGATGTGCATAACGGCGGCGCGCCGATGAGCAGCCAGATTGCGCGCAAGGTGGTGCAGTCGTTTCAAGGAATTCCTGCCAACAACGACGCGGAAGGGTTGTCGGCGCGGGAGCGGGAAGTGTTGGATTATCTGGCGCAAGGTTTTTTGATTAAAGAAATCGGCGAGAAGTTGGGGATAGGGTTCGACACGGTTCGGACATATATTCGGCGGATTTATGAGAAGTTGCACGTGCATTCGCGGGCGCAGGCGGTGGCGAAGTTTCTGAATGCTTCTTCGGGGCGTGGGAACGCGGTCAGCGATTTCAAGCGGTGAAATTGCGGCATTGCGAATCCAACGCATTCGTTTATTTAGCTTTCGCGTCACTCATTTAGCCGACTCCAAAAAACTGAAGAAAGATTTAGAGTGTCGGCAAGTTCCAGACCTTTGGAAAACTGGAGTTCCAAAGTCAGGATACAAAGCCGCCGGGCGATTGGGATTTCGTTCGGCGGCTTCAAATTTAAAAGGGCATTCTACGGATTATCTCTTTTGTTTTAGAAAGCATAGTCCCGGAAATTTTTGTAACTCATTTAGCCGACTAAACAACATTCGGCAATTGGTTCAAACTTGGGTAAGTCACCCTTATGAAAACCAAACCCTTATCCATTTTTTCCATTGTTACGTTATTTTTGCTTCTTTTTAAAATGAGTGCCTTTGCGGGCACGGAAGTATGGACTGGCGGCGGGGGCGCGAATAATTTGTTTTGGTTGAGCACGGCCAATTGGAATCCGGCGGGCATTCCGCAGGCGGGCGACACGCTGGTTTTTACCAACACTATCAGCCTTAACACGTCCAACAATATTCCCAGCGGAAATTTTAGTGGAATTACTTTTGCTACGCCCGCCGGCGCATTTGTTTTGAACGGCAATAGTGTGACGCTGGCCAATATTACCGATTTACAGGTCGTAACGCCCGAGACAATCAATCTTCCAATAACGGACAATAGCCCTGCTAATCTCAATTTGAACGTGGCTGCGAATGGCGTTTTAAATTTGAATAATATTATTTCCGGAACCGGCAATCTGACAAATAGCGTTGCTGGCAGAGTAAATTTAAATGGTAGCAACACTTTTACCGGGTCGCTTGTCATCAACGGCGGCGTCGTGACGGTAAGTCAAGAAACCAATCTTCCGGTTGCGCCTAATACGCAAACGCCTGGTAATATTATTATCAACGGCGGCACGTTACAGGCATTGGCCGGATTTACGATAAATTCCAACCGCGGAATTGCCGTTGGCCCAACTTCCGGCAGCGGCCAGGGAACAATTAGCGTCAACACTGAGGCCACAACTCCAAACCAATATGCAACTGTTAATTATGGTGGCGCAATTATCAATAACGGCGGTGGCACCGGCGGGTTGACAAAATTAGGATTCGGAAATTTGGTGTTGTCCGGCACAAACACTTACACTGGCACCACATCAAATGAAGTCGGGACATTAACGTTGGATTTCTCTAAACCCGGAGCACCGGCTAATAATATTATTAGTTCAAATTCGCCGCTGGTTTTCGGCGGATCAATTTCGGGCGCAGGTGTAACCAATTTCGCTCAACTGGTTATAACAAACTCGGCGGCAGGAACCATTTCGCAAACGTTTAATGGCACCCACGTTACCGTTGGATCTGCCATCATACGCGTGCGAAGCGGAAGCGGAACGGCGAATTTGAATTTGGGAGCGTTGGACCATGATGCTGGCGGCGTTTTAGCAATCATGCCTCCTACATTGAAAAGCGGCCTGGGTAATATCACAACGACATCTACTAATCTCAATGGAATTATCGGCGGTTGGGCGACTATCAGCGATGGCAATACCGTAGTAGGCGGTTGGTCCACAAGCACAAATTGGGCTTGCATTGATGTTAATAGTAATATTGTCAACTATACCAATTTCACGGTCTATAGTTCAGGGTTTGTGAGCAACATATTGGCTTACTCGAATAACATTCTTATCCCCAGCACCGCTACCGGCACTCTGACGGTCGCTCCGGATAACACAAGCGGAACATGGGCTACATATGATGTCAATACCCTCACGTTTGACCGCACCGATTCAGGTTGGACTTTCCAAATCGGAATAAGCAATATACTTCGTCTCGGCACGTCGGGCGGCCTTTTCCGGCGGACTTATGGCACGTCCACTATTTTAAATTTTGGCACTAGCGGAACGGGCGCGGGCGAGCTGACTGCAGGCGGCCCAAACATAGATACTCCAGGCGATATTGTCCTGACTACTTACCAAACGGATAACGCAAATAACAATCTTGCATTAATTAGTCCGATTGTAGACAACGGTGCTGGAGCCGTCACGGTGGTGAAGGCGGGTTCGGGTTTTGCTTCCTTGAACGGAGTAAATTCTTATTCGGGCGGCACTTACATTGAAGGTGGACGACTTCGATGGAATGGTGGCAGTTTTGGTTCGGGGCCTATTTATATCTTTCCAGGTGGATACACTTATGTAAATGGCACGACTACTATTACGAATGCCTGGTTTATTTCAGGCAACGGCGCACAACAGGAAGCCGGCCTTGGTGCAATACGTTATGGACCGGGACCAAATTCCGGCTCATATTTTACCGGTCCCATTACATTGATTGGCGATTCGGAAATCGGTGGACAGGGTAGTGGTGCTATTGTGGGGCCTATTTCTGGACCATTCAAACTCACTTTGGGCGCATCAACAACTGTCAGCGGCGATACGTGTTTGGTAAACACAAATAATTCTTGGAGCGGTGACACGCTTCTTACTGCTCGAAACAATTCCGGTATCAACACCCTTACATTGAGCAATAGTGAAGTTATCCCCAATGGCTTCGGTAAAGGAAACGTGACCATGCAAGGATTTAGCACCGGTCAAATTCAATGGAACCTCAATGGATTTAATGAAACCATTAATGGTCTGTCTTTGGCTTCAGGCAGTGTTGGCACCAGTTGCACTATATGGAATAACACTGCTTCAACGACATCTACCCTCACTTTGGGTGACAACGATCAATCCGGAACTTTTGCCGGTATTTTGAAAGCTGGCAACGGAACACTCGCCTTGACCAAAATCGGCGCTGGCGTCGAAACGCTGACTGCTGCAGATACCTACACTGGGACGACGACGATTAGCAATGGTGTATTGCAACTTTCCGGTTCAGGTTCTATCAATAGTAGTCCGACCGTGAACATCAACGGCGGCGTGTTTGATGTCTCGAGCGCGGCTTACACGATACCGGCGGCACAAACTGTGAACATCAACGGCGGGACGTTCTTCATCAACACGGCCAACAGCGGCACGACGCCGGTGAACTTTACCAACGGCACGTTGAAGGTGACGGCGGCTGGTGGCAGCGCCAATTTGACGGTGCCGACGTTGAACGTCGGTGGAGCGGCCAATGTGATCCAGGTGGTCAATGCGCCGTTGATCAACACATATCCGTCGGCATTTCC
>JAJPKI010000048.1 GCA_021323835.1 Verrucomicrobiota bacterium
GGACAATGTCCGGCGCTCTGCGCGCCATCAACAAGCGTAACGATTCCGAGCTTGCGGGCGCGGGCGCAAAGTTCGGCAACGGGATTCAACGTGCCAAGCGAATTGGAAATATGAACCATCGAGAAAATCTTGACGCGATTTGCCAGCAGCGAATCCAATTTCGATAAATCCAAAATGCCTTCGTCGCCGGTAATCGGAACATACGCAATCTTCGCGCCGGTCTTTTGCGCGAGTAATTGCCATGGCACGAGGTTGCTGTGATGCTCCATTTCCGTGAGCAGAATCACGTCGCCGGACTTGAGATTCTTTGTTCCCCACGAATTGGCGACGAGATTGATGCCTTCGGTCGTGCCACGCGTGAAAACAATTTCCTCGGCGCTCTTGGCGTTGATGAATTTCGCGGCGCGCGCGCGCGCGGCTTCGTAGGCGGAAGTTGCGCGATTGCTTAATTCGTGGATGCCGCGATGGACATTGGCGTTGTCGTGTTCGTAATAATGCACGAGCGCGTCAATTACTGCGCGCGGTTTTTGCGACGTGGCGGCGTTGTCGAAATAAATCAGCGGTTTGCCGTGGACTTGCTGATTCAAAATCGGAAAGTCCTGACGCAATTTCTGCCAATCAATTGTTTTCGCGTTGCTCACAAAATCATTTAGCCGCAAAAGAACGCAAAAAGCACAAAGATTTTTAAATTTGTGGCCTTTGTGTTCTTTCGCGGCTATTGCCTTTACATCAAACCAAGCTGCAACTTCGCCGCTTCGGTCATCATACCTTGATTCCACGGCGGGTCCCAGACGAGTTCGACGTTTGCCTCGTCAATCGGTTCGAGCGAGAGCAATTTGTTCTGCACGTCCTGCGCGAGCACCGGACCCATGCCGCAGCCGGGCGCGGTCAGAGTCATTTTTACGTCGGCCTTGAAATTGTTTTCGCCGGCGGGCGTGAGATGACAATCGTAAATCAAACCGAGGTCAACGATGTTCACAGGAATTTCCGGGTCGTAACAAGTTTTCAGCGCGTCCCAAATTTGTTTTTCCAATTGCTCCTGCGTGACCGGGCCGGAAACAGCGGTGGCGGGCGCGGATTTGATTTCGAGGCCGAGCGCGTCGGCGTCTTTACCGTCAATGCGGAACATATTGCCGTTGACAATGACAGTGAACGCGCCGCCGAGCGATTGCGTGACGTAAGCCTGCCCGCCCTTTTGCAGCGTGACTTTCGTGCCGACGGGAACGACGGAGGCTTCCACGTCGCGCGTCAAAATTTTTGGTTCGGATGAATTCATAAAATACAATTAACTGCTTAACATCATCGCTGCAAATGCAGTTGAAATCAATTACGTCTGTTCGTTTTCGGTGCTGACAGGTTTGCTCTCGCCTTTCAACGCCGCCATCACAGCGTGCCACGACAAAATTGCGCACTTCACGCGCGCCGGATATTTATGCACGCCTGCGAACACAGCGAGCTTGCCCACGTCGCCCAAGACTTTTCCACTCATGACCATTTCATGGACTTGCTCGAACATTTTTTCCACGTCGGATTTCGTTTTACCTTTCGCAAATTCTGTGAGCAGCGACGCCGACGCTTTGGAAATGCAACAGCCCGAACCAACAAAGCTGATGTCGGAAATTTTTTCGCCGTCGAGCGACAGAAATAATTTCAACTGGTCGCCACACAGCGGATTGTGCCCTTGCGCAGAGCAGGTCGCCTGCGGCAGTTCGTGGAAATTGCGCGGCTGCTTGCAGTGGTCAAGAATGACCTGCTGATAAAGGTCGTTGATATCGTCGAACATGGTTTCAATGGCCACAAAAGAACACAGAGACCGCAAAAAACCGAAAATGAATTTGTCTTTGTGCTCTTTGAGTTCTTTCGCGGCTAATTTATTTTACGGTCAAATGATGGTTCGCTTCGAGCCGGTCCCAAACCAATTTATCCAACTCTTCGCGCACTGGCGCGCATTTCACGCGCTCGACGATTTCACCGGCAAACGCATGAATCAACATCCGTCGCGCCGTGTCTTTCGGAATGCCGCGCGCACGCAAATAAAAAATGGATTCATCGTTCAATTGGCCAATCGTCGCGCCATGCGTGCATTTCACGTCGTCGGCATAAATTTCCAATTGCGGCTTCGTGTCCGCCGTCGCATCGTCCGAAAGCAAAAGATTTTTATTCGTCTGCTTCGCATCCGTTTTCTGCGCGATTTGATGAACATAAATGCGCCCGTGAAAAACGCCCTTCGATTTGTCGTCGAGAATGCCGTTGAAATATTCGTGGCTCGCGCAATGCGGCTGCGCGTGCTCGACAATCATGTGATGGTCGGCAAGCTGGTCGTCCTTGGTCAAATAGAGTCCGTTCAAAACACATTCGAGACCTTCGCCCGCTAGTTTGGTGCGGATGTTCGTGCGTGAAAGTTTCGCGCCGAGCGCGAAGGAATGAACAGTAACGTTGCTTGTCTTCCCAAATTCGCCGGCAATCGTAGCGATGTGAAATGCGTTCGTCGCTTCATCCTGCAATTTGACATGTTCGACGCGTGCACTTTCCCCGGCGACAATTTCCGTGACCGCATTCGTGAAATAAGCCGCGCCGCTCGTGCTCAAATAACTTTCTACAACCGTCAATTTGCTATTTGCCTCGGCGATGATTAAATTTCGCGGCTGAATCGTCTCGCCATTTTGTTTCGCCGATGAAATGTAAATCAGTTGAATTGGCTCGGCGACTTCGACGCCTTTCGGAACAAAGATAAATGCGCCGTCCGTGAAAAATGCCTGGTTCAACGCAGCGAAAGAATTGTTTGCCGTGTTTGCATATTTGCCGAGATGCTTTTCGATGAGCGCGGAATTTTTTGCAAGCGATGTAGATAGACTTTCGATGCGGACATCTTTGCCGCCTGATTTGACATTCGATAATTTCGCCGAGAAAAATCCATTCACAAACACGAGCCGATTGCCGGGCAATTTTGTAAATGCCGCCTCGCTCAAAATTTTTAATTCCGCGCCATTGGCGGAAATTTCTTTCGCAGGCGTAAAATTTAATTTTTCAATCGGCGCGACATTGGTGAAACGCCAATCTTCATCCCGCAGCGTCGGAAAACCGAGTTCAGAAAATTGCGCGATGCCGGATTTCCGCAGCGGCAAAAGCCATTTCGGCTGCGGCGCGGATTCCACGCCGTTAAATTGTTTTACAATTGGTTCTACCGCCGCGCTTGAATAATTTTTCGGCATGATTTGAACTTCCTATCGAACGCACAGTTTTCCACGCGATCGAATTTCCCGCAAGTCTGGAGCGCGCTTGTTTTCGGCTGCAAAGCTGGCATTTTGTTGGCTCATGCTTTCGCAAGACATAGTTTTGGAAGCACTAAAAGCTGTCAAATATCCCGGCTTTTCGCGCGATGTCGTTTCATTCGGGCTGGTCAAAGAAATTTCCGTCGCGAACGGCGCGGTGAGCATTTCGATGCAACTCACCTCGGCAAATCCCGAAGCCGCGCAGCAAATCAAAAGCGAAAGCGAACGCATCATCAAAAATTTGCCGGGCGTAAAAAATGTTTTCGTTGAAGTGCGGCAGCCGGCTGCCGGACAATCCGCGCCGACAATTCCATTTTCAAATCAGGCCAAAGTTTCCGGCGTAAAAAAAATTATCGCCATCGCCAGCGGCAAAGGCGGCGTCGGTAAATCCACCTGCTCGGCAAATCTCGCGTGCGCGTTGAAACATCTTGGTGCAAAAGTCGGTTTGCTTGATTGCGATATTTACGGCCCGAGCATTCCGCTGATGATGGGCATTCACGACAAACCGACGGTCAGCAAAAACGAACAACTCGTCCCGCCCGTTGCTCACGGCGTGAAAGTGATGAGCATCGGCTTGCTGCTCACGGACGACCAGCCGGTGATTTGGCGTGGGCCGATGATTACGAAAACCATCCAACAGTTTTTGCTCGCGGTCGAATGGGGCGATTTGGATTTTCTGCTCGTGGATTTGCCGCCGGGCACGGGCGACGCG
Source organism: Verrucomicrobiota bacterium (assembly GCA_021323835.1). Classification (GTDB taxonomy): domain Bacteria; phylum Verrucomicrobiota; class Verrucomicrobiia; order Limisphaerales; family UBA11358; genus UBA11358. The sequence goes on from JAJPKI010000048.1 coordinate 3,985, forward strand.
CAGCTCTCGCTTTGCCAGACCGTGCCGCTCGATGGCGGCGTCATCGTGACCACGCCGCAGGAAGCGTCACTCGGTGTCGTGCGCAAAGGCATCGCGATGTTCAACAAAGTGAACGTGCCGATTCTCGGCATTGTGGAGAACATGAGTTACTTCACCGCGCCGAATGGCGAACGCGTGGAAATTTTCGGTCACGGCGGCGGAAAATCGGAAGCCGCGCGGCAAAAAATTTCATTTCTCGGTGAAGTTCCGATTTTTACGGAAATCCGCGAAGCCGGCGACAGCGGAATGCCGATTGTGGTTTCGGCACCGAATCATCCGGCGGGAAAAGCGTTTATTCAAATTGCGGAAACACTAGGAAAAAATTTGCAGTGATTTCGCAAATCACTATTTCAAATCAAATTTGATTTCCGAGCGCGAGCGTGTTTGCACGTTGCGGATTTCCATGTCCTGCAATTCCCATTGGCCGTTCACTTTTTTGAACGACTTCGGCTCAAATTCTTTCAGCAATTTTCCGTTCGCGTCGTAAGCCTTTGCCTGGACGATGCCGAGCGTTTCCTCATCAATCCAGCAATCTATGCGCGAGTAACCGTTGGTGGACGGATTGGGATTGGTGCTCTCCAAAACCATGCAGCCGCGACCGCGCGCAAATTCTTTTTTAATAATTTTTTGCTCCGGCCAATGGAAAAATTCCAGACCTAAATCGCAAATCCAGAAATCTGATTCTGCAAAAGGTGAAATAATTTCGTTGGATGAAATATCAAAAAAAGCAAACGGCATTGCGCCTTGAACATCTGTGATTTCTCCGTTCGCCTTTTCACCCCAAGTCAATGATTCACTTTTTTGATACATTGAAGGATTTCCGATGGAATGGTTTATTGCAATCGCTTGATAACGATCATCAAAATGTCCATTGGTTTTATTTCCACGGTAAAAATCCGCATAATAAGTTGTTCGCCAATTTGTTTTTGTAACGACCAAATCGAAACGCGACGATAAATTTGTTGTTGCGCCATCAGGTCGGCGGATTTGTAAAGTGCCCGTATTTGTGAAACCTTCTGTTGGTTTTGCATCAATTAATTGCTTTGCCAAATTGCGCCCTTGAATTTCCGCATCGGTCAGACCGCTCGTCATTTGCGCCGTCGCGGCAACGGCAAGAAGTAAGATTGCGGCGAGCGCAAAAATAAATTTGGTGGGGCGAGACTCCGTCGAGCCCTGACTTCTTTTCCGCTTTTCAATTAGGGCTCGATAGAATCTCGCCCCACCGTAGAAAAAAAAATTCATTTGGCGCTCTTTTTTTCCAGCGCCAATTCCAGCACTTCCGAAATCTGCCGGACGAAATGCGCTTTCAATTTGGCGCGCGTTTCCGCCGGCACTTCCAGCCAGTCGGATTTGTTGCCTTCCGGCAAAATCACCTGCTTGATGCCAAAACGTTGCGCTGCGAGAATTTTTTCCTTCACGCCGCCCACACGCAACACGCGCCCGCGCAAAGAAATTTCGCCGGTCATCGCCGTATCCGAACGCACACGCCGTTTAGCCAGCAGCGAGCCGAGCGCCGCGACAATCGCCACGCCCGCGCTCGGGCCGTCCTTCGGCGTCGCGCCGGCGGGAACGTGGATATGAATGTCGTATTTTCCGTAATCATCGAAATCAATTTGGAGTTTCTTGGCTTGCGAGCGCAAATAACTCACGGCGGTCTGCGCGCTTTCTTTCATCACTTCGCCAAGCGAGCCGGTCAAAATCAAACTGCCGCGACCGCGCATCCGCGTGGCTTCGATGAACAAAATGTCGCCGCCGACCGGCGTCCACGCGAGTCCGGTCGCGATGCCGTTCTCGGTAATTTTTTCCGCGCTCTCTTCGATGAACGGCGCGTGACCGAGCAATTTTTCCAATTCGTCCGCTTCCAATTTAATTTGCGTGGCCGAGCCGTTGCGCGAAACAATTTTTCGCGCGGCTTTGCGCGCGAGCGCGGCGACTTCGCGTTCCAATTGGCGCACACCGGCTTCGCGCGTGTATTCGCGAATCAATTTGCGCAGCGTGGCATCGGTCAATTTCAAATCCTGTTTCGTCAGGCCGTGTTCTTCGAGCTGGCGCGGAACCAAATAGCGTTTCGCGATTTCGAGTTTTTCCGTTTCGGTGTAGCTCGGCAATTCGATGACTTCAAGTCGGTCGCGCAGCGCGGGATGAATCGGGTCGAGCCAATTTGCGGTCGCGATAAAAAGCACGCGCGACAAATCGAACGGCAAATCCAAATAGTGATCGGTGAACGTATGATTTTGCGCAGGGTCGAGAACTTCGAGCAACGCCGCCGCCGGGTCGCCGCGAAAATCCGCGCCGACTTTGTCCAATTCATCCAAAAGAATTACCGGATTGCGACTTTCGACGCGGCGCAACGTTTGAATGAGCCGTCCGGGCATTGCGCCGACATAAGTGCGGCGGTGGCCGCGGATTTCCGCTTCATCACGCATGCCGCCGAGCGCGATGCGCGCGAATTTCCGGCCGAGCGCTTCGGCAACGCTTTTGCCGAGCGATGTTTTACCGACGCCGGGCGGACCGACAAGGCAAAGAATCGGGCCTTTGATTTGGCGGCGGCGTTTGATGACAGCGAGAAATTCCAGCAAACGGTCTTTAATTTTGTGCAAGCCGAAATGCTGATCGTCCAAAATCTTTTCGGCTTCCTTCAAATCCAATTTGTCTTCCGTCGTTTTTTCCCACGGCAACGACAAAATCCAATCCAGATAATTTCGCGCGATGGAATATTCCGGCGACGCGGGCGGCATTTGCTGGAGACGTTCCAATTCCTGCAGCGCGGCTTTGCGCGCGTCGTCGGGCATCAACGTCAAATCAACTTTGTCGCGGAGAATTTTCGCCTCGCTTGAGCCCTGCTCGCCTTCGCCGAGCTCGCGTTGAATCGCGCGCATTTGTTCGCGCAGAAAAAAATCGCGCTGCGATTTGGCGATGGACGAAGCAACGTCGTTCTGGATTTTCGAACTCAATGTCAGCACTTCCTGCTCACGATTGAGCATCGGCAACAATTTTTGCAATCGTTCGCGAACGGAAATCGTTTCGAGCAATTTCTGTCGGTCTTCGAGTGGCAGATTTAAATTCGCCGCAATTAAATCGGCAAAATGTCCGGGATGCTCGGTGTTGAGCGCGGCGATTTTCACTTGTTCGGTCAACGCCGTGGACATTTTTGCGATTTCTTCAAATTGTTTGTGCGCATTTCGAAGCATCGCCTGCAATTCCACGGAGTCTTCCGTTTCGTCGCGCAGTAAATCATAAGTCGCGCGCAGATACGGCATCGGTCGCGTGTAATCTTTCACGCGAATGCGCCAAAGACCTTCGACGAGCACGCGCGCGGTGCCGTCGGGAAATTTCACCATCTTGGCCAGACGCGTGACGGTGCCGACTTCATGCAAATCGGTCGGGCCGGGTTCGACAATTTCCGGTTTGCGCTGAAGCACTGCGCCGAACAAACGGTCGCCAGTCACGATGTCGTCAATCAATTTGAGACTTGGTCCGGTTTCGACGAGCAGGGGAACGATTGCGCCGGGGAAAATCACGATGTCGGAAAGGCCGAGAATCGGCAGCGATTCGGGCAACGAACGCGCGGAAATTCTCGGCGGCGCGTCCGATTTTTCGGCGGCGCCGAGGATGCTGACAAATTCTGTTTCCGACGATGTCATGTTATTTATGACTGGCGATTGACGATTTACGATTTTGCAGAAAATCGCAATCGTAATTTTAACCCGACAATTATTAGATGCTGCCGCCCGCGAAAAGATTCATTCAAACGCAATTGTCAAATCGCGTCGGCCTTGCGGCTATTCTCCATCGGCAATCGGAACTTTGGTCGTCTTGGACTGCGACGTGCGCGCTTTCGGCACGTCAATCCGCAGAAATCCATTCACGTAAATCGCTTTGGCCGCGCTTAAATCGTAACCCGGCGGCAATTCTAAAACACTTTCAAACGGGCCGTAAGAAATTTCCATCACGAGAAAACTGCAATTCGGCGGACGGCAGCCGTCGGGACGATTTCCCGCGACGCGCAGGCGATTGCCTTCGACGGTGATTTCGAGATTTTCGCTCTTCATGCCGGGCAATTCGACTTTGACGACGATGCCGGTGTCGGTCGCGTAGACATCTGTGTTGGGAACCCAGTGACCGCTGGCTGCGCCGTGATGACGCCCGCTCACCGCCGAGCCGCGTGAAGCGAAATGAACCGTCGAACTGACTTTGGTTACGGCCATGATGAAAATTCTATCGCAAAAATTCGTTTAAGCAAGTATCGCACTGCTGCTGAATCACGCGGCAACATAATCGCGAATCGCAAATGCGCAAATGAAATTTTTTGCTGCATTTATGCGCAAATTGCAAAGAAAGTTTATTGAACTCTCAACTCCGAACTCTAAACTTTGAACATGTTTTCTTGCAAGCATCGCGTCAGTTACGCCGAATGCACCGTCGGCAACCACATTTATCACTCGCGCTATTTGGATTTGCTCGAAGCCGCGCGGAGCGAATTTCTGCGCTCGCTCGGAACGACAGTTTTGGAATTGCAAAATCGCGACTGCATTTTTCCGGTTATCGAAGCGAAATTGCGTTACAAATTTCCGGCACGCTATGATGATTTGCTGACGATTGAAGTCTGGCCGGCGCTTGTGGATAAAATCCGAGTCAACTTCGGTCACCGCATTTTGAATCAGGACGGCAAGTTGATTTTGGAAGCGGAAACATTTCACGTTTGCACCGGCATTGATGAAAAACCGAAACGCTTGCCGGAAGATTTGGCGGAAAAGTTAAAGCCGCTGGTAAAAGAAAATTAAATTAAAAATTTTACGGAAAAAATTTATGAACGATTTAATTCAAACGCGCTGGCTTCCAATTCTGATGCTCGCCGGCTCGAACATTTTCATGACCATCGCGTGGTATGGCCATTTGAAATTCAAAGACAAACCGATTTGGCTCGTCATTTTCGCGAGCTGGGGCATCGCGCTGTTTGAATATTGCCTGCAAGTGCCGGCGAATCGCTGGGGCAGCAATTCCTATTCGGTTTATCAATTGAAAATCATGGCGGAAGCAATCGCAATCGCAATATTTGTCGTCTTTGCGATAATTTATTTCAAAACGTGGCCTTCGTGGAATCAAATCGCGGCGTTCATTTGCATTGTGGCGGCGGTGGCATTTGCGTTTTTGCCAAAAAATTAAACTGTCTGGACGCTCGACCTTCGACTCTCGACAAGTTTGGCGCGATTCGGTTTAATTCCCGCGCTTAATGAGAAGATTTCCCGCCATTGTGCTGCTGATTTTTTTTGCGGCCATTTTTTCATTTCGTTCTTTTGCCCAGGAGCAGGCAATGGAATTCGGTTCGTTGAGCCAAATCATTTCCAATGCGCCGGTGGCGGATTTGGATTATCACGGGGACGGCTCTATTTCGACCACGAACGGATTTTTTGTCCGCAATGGCGCGACATTGCTGATGGCCGATAGCGGAACCTATTTCCAAAACACCGGCGAAGTCGAGGCGGACGGCCATGTGCATATCGAGCAGGACGGAATGCTTTGGGTTGGCGAACACATCAATTACAATTTCAAAACGCATCAAATGCGCAGCGAACAATTTCGCGCCGGCCGGCCGCCGGTATTTGCGCAGGTAAAAAATTCGCAAGGCAACGTCACCAACAAAACTTATTCCGCGCAAAAAATTTTGGTGACGTCCGATGACGTCAGCCATCCGGCAATTTACATTCGCGCCAGTCGTTTTCGCATCGTGCCCGGCAAATACATCGAAGCGTGGAACGCGGTTTTATATTTGGACGGCGTGCCGTCATTTTATTTTCCCTACTACAAACGCAATCTCGGCGCGCATGCGAATAATTTGAGCGTTTTGCCCGGCTTTCGCACTGCTTACGGCCCGTATTTGCTGGCGACTTACACCTGGTGGCTGAACGATGAAATGGATGGCGCGATGCATTTGGATTATCGCGAGCGGCGCGGCGTCGGCGTCGGACCGGATTTGAATTTGCATCTGAACCGTTGGGGCGACGCGTCGTTCAAATATTATTATTTGCACGACCAAAATCCACAGCTCGGCACGAATGGTTTGCCGGGAACATTTTCAATTCCCGAAAACCGCCAGCGATTTTATTTCGGCTGGCAGGCAACGCCGTTCACAAATCTAAATGTAAAATCCGTTGTCAATTACCAAAGTGACCCGCTGGTGCTGCACGATTTTTTTGAAGGCGATTACACGCGCGACCCGCAGCCCATCACTTTTGTTGAGGCGAACAAATACTGGAACAATTGGAGTCTTGACGCGCTGACCACGCCGCGCATCAATAATTTCTTCGACCAGGTCGAGCGTTTGCCAGATGTGAAATTGACGGGCTGGCGGCAGCAGATTTTCAATACGCCGATTTATTACGAGAGCGAAAGTTCCGCCGGTTATTACCGAAAAATGTTCGCGGACACCAACTCGCTTTTTTCCGCTTCGAACAGTCCGGCATTTGATTACGCCGCCGCGCGCGCCGACACGTTCCAGCAAATTCTTTTGCCTTACACATTTTTCGGCTGGCTCAACGTCACGCCGCGCGCGGGCGGACGATTCACTTATTACAGCCACGAAACCGGCCCCGGCGCCACAAACAGCGAAACGTATCGGAAAATTTTCAACACCGGCATGGACGTTTCGTTCAAAGCCTCGCGGCTTTGGGCGGGCGCGACCAATTCACTTTTGCGAATTGACGGCTTGCGCCACATCGTCGAGCCGTCCGTGAGTTACGCGTTTGTGCCGAATCCAAGCACGCTGCCGCCGCAATTGCCGCAATTCGATTCTGAAATGCCCAGCCCGCTGCTGTTGCCGGTTCAATTGCCCGATTACAACGACATTGATTCAATTGATTCAGAAAATGTCATTCGCTTCGGTTTGCGAAATACGTTGCAAACCAAACGTAACGGCGAGATTGAACATTTGCTCGACTGGAATGTGCTGCTCGATTGGCGATTGCATCCAAATTCCGGCCAGCAGACGTTCAACGATTTATATTCGGAATTGGAATTTCGCCCGCGCACGTGGCTCACGCTCGAATCGCAAACGCGTTACGACATCAACAGCGGCCATTTCAACCTCGCGTATCATCAGGCCACGTTCACGCCGAACGAATGGTGGAGCTGGGGCATCGGCCACATTTATTCGCGCGCCGGGTTTGTGGACAGCGGCGACAATCTTTTCAGCAGCACGATGTTTTTGCGGGTGAACGACAACTGGGGCTTCCGCACCACGCACGATTTCAACGCCGCCAACGGCCGGTTGCAAGACCAGTTCTACACCGTCTATCGCGATTTGCGGAGTTGGACCGGCGCGCTGACC
>JAJPKI010000284.1 GCA_021323835.1 Verrucomicrobiota bacterium
GCCGAGTTGCAGCGCGTAATAATCGGAATTTGTCCGCGTGAGAGCGAGCGTTTCGGCGAGTGTCACTTTATCCTGAACGCGGCTCGCGTCCGGCACGTGCGTAACGGCAGTCGGATTATTCGGAGCGGATGGAAAGAGCGTGTTAGGCTTCGCGCCTTCAGATTTCCAGTCGCCAAAATATTTTTGAATTGTCGCGACGGCATCCGCCGGAGAAATTTTTCCGAGCACGATAATCGTCGTCATATCCGGGCGAAAAATGGTGTGAAAATAATTTTGCACGTCGCCAATGGTCAGCGACTTAACCGTTTCAGGCGTCGTCTCACGCGTGGCCGGATCATTGGTTGGAAACAATGTTGTTGTGAGTGCGTGGCTGGCAATGTGATCAGGGCTTTTCAATTCGCCGGCGACACTCGCGGCCAATTGCGTTTGGATTATTTTGAAATCGTCCGCTGGCAGCGCGGGCGCGGTTTCATTTTCCGCAAGCAATTGAACGCCGCGTTCAAAATGTTCCGGCAACACTTGTAGCGAAAATTCGGCGCCGGCGGATTCGTTTGCGCCGATATCATCAAGCGCTTTTTGAAATGCGAGACGGTCGAGCGATTTTGTGCCGTAGGAAAACAATTGGCTCAACGCGGAATCCACACCGTCTTTGCCGGGCGGCATTTCCACTTTGGAATTATTTTTTACGCGACCGTAAATGCAGACGACGTCGCTGATGCTTTCCGGCTGCACAATCACCTTGATTCCATTGGCTAAATTCGTGACGAACGGATTGAGCGTCGTGCTTGGCGTCGGCAATTGGTCGGTCACTTTTTTTGCCCAATCCGGCAATTTTACATTCGGATTTTTCGACGAAGCAAAACTTTCCGCGCCGCCAAAACTTTTCCCGGAAATCGGTTTATCTGACGGCACAGGCGTGAGAATTGCGGAAATGGAATGGTCGAAATCCAAATATTTTTTCGCGACGCGGTTGACGTCGTCCACGGTGACTTTGCGATATGAATTGATGTCGTCTTCTGGCGAATTGCGGCCTTCGACGGCGACGGCATCCGACCACGCGGTGGCCAATCCATCAATGGAATTTTTTTGTAATTCGGCACCGATAATTTCGCGGCGCTTCGCGGCCTCGACAAATTCCGCATTTACGCCATTGGTAATTTCGGAAAGCAGAATTTGTTTTACGCTGTCCAAAAGATTTGTCGAATCCGCACCGGCGGGGAATCCGGCGAACGCCAGCCCGAGGCCGGATTTTTGAAATGTGTAATAAGAAAATTCGGTAAAGAGCGCTTTGCCTTGCGGCACGAGGTCGTAAAGCTTTCCGCGCTGGCTGCTCAAAACGTCGGAAAGAATTTGTGCGGCGGCAAAATCGGAATTGTCCGCGCCGGGAAAACGAAACGTGACCGCGACAAAACCGTAAGGCGAATCGGTGTCGAGCCTGAGGGTGTCGGGCCGGACGGGCTGAAAATTAAATTCAGGACGCGGCGGTAGTGGTTTGGACGGAATTGAACCGAAAATTTCTTTCACTTGCTCTAAAACTTTTTGTGGCTCGACATCGCCGCAGACGACGAGTAGCGCGTTGTTCGGCACATACCACGTGTTGTGAAATGCGCGCAAATCGGCATCGGTGGTCTTGTCGAACGACGGTCGCGTGCCCAGGCCGGTATGCTCGTAAGGCGTGCCTTTGAAAGTTGCGGCGAGCAATTGTTGATAAAAAACGTATTCCGGATTGGATAAATCCTGCGCAACTTCCTGCTCAATCGCGCCGCGTTCTTTTGTCCAAAGCGATTCATCCGGCAGCAAATCCTTCATGCGCGTGGCTTCGATGCGAAGCATCGTGTCCAGATTTTCAGCGGACGAAGTGAAAAAGTAACGCGTGATGGCTTGCTGCGTGTTGGCATTGTCGTCGCCGCCGAACGCAGCGGAAATGGCTGCGAGCTGGTCGGCGCTCAAACCGGGACTGCCGCGGAACATCATGTGTTCCATCGCGTGCGCGGTGCCCGGAAAATTGGAGGAACATTCATCGGCGCCGACTTTGTAATTAATCATCGTCGTGACGACCGGCGCGAGCGTGTTGCGAACGACGATGACTTGCAGACCGTTTGTGAGCGTGTCGCGCAGAACGTTTTGAGCATTGGCTGCAAAGGTGAGCGCGAGAAAAATAATTGCCGGCAGAATAAATTTTAACGTCCTCATAATTTGAAATTCTGACATACGATAAACGCGCATCGTTCAAGTGCGAGAAAAATTGTGGCGGAAGAGAAGTTGGTTCAGAATCTGTTTGTGAATTTGGATTGGGAAAAATTGTGCGAGTTGGCGACGGCAGAAGTTGAAAAAGTTTTGTCGGAATTGCCTCGGTCGTTGCGCGAGCAGGCGATGAAATTGCCGGTGACATTTGAGCGGCAACCGAATGTGGATTTACAGGCGGATGGGATTGAAGCAGATACGCTGGGATTATTTGTCGGACCGGATTTTGCCGATGAAGAGCATGTGCCGATGCCACCGCAAATCATTTTGTTTTTGGAGAATATTTGGGACGTTGCGGAAACGGATGAGAAAATTTTTCGTGACGAAGTGCGGACGACTTTTTTGCATGAGCTGGGGCATTATTTGGGATTGGAAGAGGATGATTTGACGGAGCGGGGGTTGGAATAACATTGATTTCATTGGCAATTTTGCGGTTTTGACTGTGAATAAAATTGTCAAAAAATTTTTTGAAAAAACTCTTGCGCGGGATAGATTGTTTGATAAAGTAATCGTCCCTCGCCGATAAGGCAGGGCTGGACAGCAATGTCCGTTGACAAGTGGCGCGGTTACAATAGATTACGCGCCCTCGAAACTCAAAACTGATTGCCGAGTAAAAAGAAGTAATTCGGCAGTTAGGTTTTTTTTCCCCTAAATGGGAAATAAATCAGGCAGAGTTTCGGAAGCAATTTTCGGTGGAAACACCGGTTGCTCTTTGAAAATTGATTTGTGCGATTAGTGAGAGCCCCTTTAATGTCAGCCAGTTAGTGGCTGATTTTGAAGGTTTTAACCAATAAATTAAGCCCTTCGATTTTTACGAATTGAAGGCGAATCAACTAACGTTTTTATACGGAGAGTTTGATTCTGGCTCAGAACGAACGCTGGCGGCGTGGATAAGACATGCAAGTCGAACGCTGA
>JAJPKI010000148.1 GCA_021323835.1 Verrucomicrobiota bacterium
AAGGCAATTGGTGCGGAATTTGCCAGCAGTGTTGACCAAATTTATTTGTCGGCGGATTTTATCACCGTTCACATGCCGGTGACGCCGGAGACGAAAAATATGCTGAACGCCGCGGCATTTTCAAAAATGAAGCCGGGCGTGAAAATCGTAAATTGCGCGCGCGGCGAAATCATTTCGGAAAACGATTTAATTGCGGCGCTGGAATCCGGCAAAGTTGCCGGCGCGGCGCTGGACGTTTTCACCGTTGAGCCATTGCCGACAGATCATCCGTTCCGCAAACAGCCGAATTTAATTCTCACGCCGCATCTCGGCGCGAGCACGGAAGAAGCGCAGGAAAAATGCGGCATCGAAGTGGCCGAAGTCATCGCGGGATATTTGCTCACGGGCGAAGTGCGCAACGCAGTGAACTTGCCGTTCCTCGACGCGAAGACTTATGAATTGGTGAAGCCGTATTTGCCGCTGGCAGGCGCGATTGGCAAATTGCTTGGGCAATTATCGCCGGCAGGCGCGGACAGAATTTACATCACTTATGGCGGCGCGGCGCAGAAGTTGCCGAACATTGACCCGGTTTCGCGCGCGGTGTTGCTTGGATTTTTTGCGAACAAAAATTTGAAGGACGTCAACAACGTCAACGTGCGCTCGGTTGTGCAAAGTCTCGGCGTGACGGTGGAAGAAAAAAAATCGGATGAGCCGGTGACTTTCAACGAATGGTTGCACGTGCAAATTTTTGCGGGCGACAAGAAATTGATTTCTGCGGGCGGAACGTTTTTCGGTTCGCCGAACAATCCACGCATCGTGCGGCTGTCGAGTTCGCCGGTGGAAATTCCGATTTCAGGAATTCTGCTGTTGCTCAACAATAAAGACGTTCCAGGAATTGTCGGTCATCTCGGCACGTTGCTGGGCAAACACAAAGTGAACATTGCGAGCATGAGTTTGGCGCGCGACACGGCGGGTGGCAACGCGCTGACGGTGTTCAATCTGGACAGCGAGCCGCCGAAAGCCTTGCTGGATGAGTTGCAAAAAGACCATGACATCAGCAACGTAAAAGTGATAAAGTTGTGAACGTTTTCCGCAAGAACCAGTCAAACAAAACTACATGAACATGAAAATGAAACAGATTTTTTGCGCCGCAATGGCGTTGGCGACAATTTCGGCAATCGCCGCAACACCCGCGTCGCTGACGACGGACGCCAAACCTATGGCGTCGGCTTCGACCAATTCCAAATCCGGCGACATTGAAACCAAATTGTTTGGCGACGACGTGGTTGCCAAAGGCAACGGTTTTCAAATCAAGCGCAGCGAACTAAATACGTTTGTCACGAAATTCAAATCGGCGCTTATCGCGCAAGGGCGCGAGCTGCCGGCGGAACGAACGTTGGAAGCGGTTGCCTTGAACCAAATGATTGTTGAGCGGCTCTTGTTGGGCAAGGCCACGAGCGCGGACAAGGCGACGGCAGTGCAACGCGCGGATTTGCAATTGTCCAATTTGCTGGCACGCGCCGGTTCGCAGGACGCGATGGAAAAACAATTCACTTTACACGGCACGACGGTAGCGGATTATCGCAAGGAAATCATCGACCTGGTCACGGCGCAGGAAGCGCTTCGCCGCGAAACGGGCGCGACGGTGTCCGATGAGGAAATTAAAGCATATTACACGAACAATCCGGCGGATTTCGAGCAGCCGGAACAAGTTCACGTGGCGCACATTTTATTGAGCACAAAAGACGTGGCCACGGGCGCCGATTTGAGCGCCGACCAAAAAGCCGCCAAACTCAAGCAAGCCCAGGACGTTTTGAAACGCGCTCGCGCCGGCGAAGATTTCGCGTCGCTCGCCAAACAATATTCTGAAGACCCCGGCTCAAAGGAAAACGGCGGCGAATATACTTTCCCGCGCGGCGAAATGGTGCCGGCATTCGAATCCGCAGCTTTCTCGCTGACGAACAATCAAATCAGCGACATCGTGACGACGCAATTCGGTTATCACATCATCAAATCTTACGGCAAAATTCCTGCCGCGAAGTTGACGTTGAGCGATAAAATTCCGCAGACCGACACGACGGTGGGCGAATTGCTCAAGGAAAAACTCGCAGAACAAAAAATGCGCGTGCTCGTCCCGTCCTATTTGGAAAAATTGCAGAAAGACAGCGACGTGCAAATCGTGGACGCGGACTTGAAAGCAGCGACAGATGAATTGAACAGCGCCAGCAATGCGCCGTCCATGACACCCGCGCCCGCGCCGTCAACGCCGGCGAAATAACGCGCGAACGACTTGTCAAACGGGGCGTGAAGGTTCATCTTTGTAGCCATTATGAACAAAAATTTGGTCACGATAATTTTGCTGGTGGCCTGCATCGGGCTGGCTGTGGCGTTGATTGCCATTAACAACCGCGCCAGTAAACAAATGCGCGATTCGGCCACGACCATCGTCACGTTTTCAAATCAATTGACCGAGGCGCACGACCAAATGGTCGGCTTAAGCCAGGTTAACGTCGTCTTGTCAAACAATCTTGCCTCCAGCCAGCAAACTTCATCGGCGCTTTCCAATCAATTAAACGATGCGCAAATCGCTGTTGCCAAAGCCGGCGAGGAAATCACCAACCTCGACCAGCAGGTTGCAAGTTTGACGGAGCAAAATAAAGAGCTCGACCAACACGTTGACGATTTGACCAACCAGCTTTCGCAATTGGACAACAAAATTACTGCGACGGAATTGGAATTGTCTAAATCGCAAACCAACAACGCATTTCTTGAAAGTGAATTGAAAAAACAAGTTGCCGAACGCGCGGCGTTGGAGCAGAAATTCAACAACCTTTCCGCGATGCGCCAGCAAGTCACAAAATTGCGGGACGACGCGCTGATGGCCACGCGCTTGAGATGGATTAAAGAGGGCACCGACCCGTCGCGCCAGGTCAAGGGCGCGCAATTGTTGATTCAAAATCCGGCAATGCGTAATAACGCCGCGACCGCGACTTCGCCCAACAATGGCAACCTCAACGTCGAAGTGGAATCCGGCGGCGCCATTCGCATCATCAATTCACCGGCCACCAATTCACTGCCGCAATAATTTGCCGGTTCATTTTTGATTTCGCTGAAATTCAAAACCATTGAATGGTTATGCCCACTTACGAATACATTTGCCTGAAATGCGGCCATGAATTTGAAACGTTCCACGCCATTTCCGCAACGTTGAAAACATGTCCCGAAGAAAAATGCGCGCAGAAAAAATGGGGACGCGGCAGATTGAAGAAAAAAATCGGCGCCGGCGCCGGGCTGCTTTTCAAAGGCAGCGGATTTTACATCACCGATTATCGCAGCAAAAATTACAAGGAAGCCGCTAAAAAAGATTCCGCGCCTGCGAAAACTGAAACAAAAGCGGAAACGAAACCGGCCCCGGCCAAAACTTCGGCAAAACCGGAAAAATGAAATGAAATTGTTGAAGCAAAAATACTTTGCCGCCGTTTTCGCGCTTCAACTCTTTCACGTTTCAACGTTTTCTACGCAGGCACAATTACCACCCTCGGCCATGGTCGCGGCGCGCAGCATTTCCGGCCAATTTGCCGTCACGCCGTCGCCGCAAATTTCTCCGCTGGCGAACCAGCCGGTAGTTTTGACCAACGCTGAATTTGTTCGAATCGAACCTGCGCTGCTCGCCGTTTCCGCCGAGCGCATCAAAAAATCGTTATGGCAGGAATTGCAAATGGACGATAACAATCAATGGCGCGGCGAAATTTTTCTCGCGCTGCATTCCGCGCGTTCGCTGGATGAGACGGTCAGGGTTATTTCCACCAAATTCAACGGCTCGTGGACTTATCGCGTTGAATTGCCCGATGTTATCAGCCGCACGCGGTTAACGCGGGCTATTGTCACCGTCGCTCTCCAGGAATACGCAAATCGACACGCCGCCGACCGTTCGACGGAAATTCCGCAATGGCTCGTCGAGGGATTGTCTCAACAATTGCTCGCGGCCAATTCAGCCGGATTTATTTTGTCCCCGCCAACGACCATTCAAAACAACGTTGCGGAAAAGCGCATCGTCGCCACGCAACACGGGTGGGATTTACTGGTTGGCGCGCACGAGATTTTGAAAAATCAAAATGCGCTGACATTCGAGCAATTGAGCTGGCCGACCGATGCGCAATTGGCCGGGCGCGACGGCGGCGTTTATCGCGCCAGCGCGCAATTGTTCGTGGACGAATTGCTCGATTTGAAAAGCGGCGCGCGCAACTTGCAAACGATGTTGCAAACGCTATCGAGATTTTTGAACTGGCAAATTGCTTTTCGCGAGGCGTTCAAAGCTGATTTTCCGCAGCCGGTGGATTTGGAGAAATGGTGGGCGCTGCGAACGGTGAGTTTTGCCGCGCTCGACATCGGTCCGATGTGGACGGCTGAAGCGAGCCGTGAAAAACTGGACAGCATTTTAAGCGTGGCGGTGGATTATCGCGCGGCCTCAAACAATTTGCCGT
>JAJPKI010000139.1 GCA_021323835.1 Verrucomicrobiota bacterium
AGCATGATTTTCATGGCCGGCGCCAGCGCGTTGATGGTCGGCAATTACCTCACCACGTTGAACCAACCCGTCGAGAAAGATTTGCAAATGCTCAAAGACCTCGGCCTCGACCCGAACTGGGACAGCCACGACTTCAGCGACCAGGAAGAAACCGGCTGCGGGTGTGGAAATAGGAATTGCGAAACGGAATCTGCCGCGCGTTGACGCCTTTTAATTTCTCACCTACACTTTTGGCCATCGCAGAAGGATGCCAATGAAAAAAGGTTTTTCTCTCGCAGTTGCGCTCATCGCGTTGGCATTTCAATTTTCAATTTCATCTGCTCGCGCCGCGGCCTGGACAACGGTTGGCTCCATGAACATTTCGCGTTACGCACACACGGCGACGTTATTGCCGAATGGAAAAGTTCTCGTTGCTGGCGGATTGACCGTTGGCAGTTCATCGCTCACCAGTTCGGAACTTTACGACCCGAACACAGGCACATGGACAATTACCGGTTACATGAACAACAAGCGCAATCTGCACACGGCAACATTGCTGCAAAATGGACAAGTGCTTGTCGCGGGAGGCGAAGGAGATTTTGGAATCAATGCCAGCGCGGAATTATACAATCCGCTCATTGGCACATGGACAACTGCCGCATCGTTGAACACTTCACGTTATGGTCACACCGCGACGTTGCTGCCGGATGGACGCGTGCTCGTCGTCGGCGGCTACAACAGCACTTATGTTTCAAGCGTTGAAATTTATAATCCATCAAACAATACATGGACAACCACCGGCTCGTTAAATGCCGCGCGACGATTTCATACCGCGACGTTGCTGCCGAACGGACAAGTCCTCGTCGCGGGCGGACAAGGCAGCGGCAACGCCTATCTCAACAGCGCGGAAATTTACGACCCAAACACGGGCGTTTGGACAAATACCGGCGCGATGACAATTGCGCATGACGCGCACACGGCGACGCTCTTGCCAAATGGAAAAATTCTTGTCACAGGCGGATACAACGGCAGCAGCATCACGGGCGCTTCGGAACTTTATAATCCAGCGACAGGAACGTGGACAGCGACCGGCACACTCAATGGCGTTCGCGATTTGCACGCAGCAACGTTATTGCCCAACGGAAATGTTTTGGTTGAGGGCGGCATTGGCAGTTTCACGACCAACACAGCGGAGATTTACGATTCAACGAGCGGGACGTGGACAAAAACGAATTCGTTAAGCGCAGCTCGCAATTATCAAACGACAACGTTGCTGCCAAATGGAAGTGTCCTCGTAGCTGGTGGAATTAGGGCTGGAGTTACTTATCTTTCCAGCGCGGAGATTTACGATTCTTCAACTAATGGAACTTGGACATTAACAGGTTTTATGAATAACTCTCGCAGTAGTGTAACGATGGTCTTACTCACAAATGGAACGGTGCTAGTCGAAGGCGGTCCCACTTCTGGCGGTATTACCGCTGCGGAAACATATAATCCATTGGATGGCACTTGGACAACAACCGGCTCATTGAATTCAGCGCGTCAATCACATACAGCAACGTTATTGCCAAATGCAAAAGTGCTTGTTGCTGGAGGCGATCAAAATGGATTTCCACTTTCAGGCGCAGAACTATTTAATCCTAACAGTGGAACATGGGCAATTACTGGCTCAATGAAGGATGCACGTAGCGGTCATCGAGCCGTTCTTTTACCCAACGGCAAAGTGCTAGTAATGGGTGGAGCAAATAGTAGCGGACTCACGAATATTCTCTCCAGCGCGGAAATTTATGACCCGACGACTGGAAAGTGGTCTTATACCGGTTCGATGAATCTTCCACGCATTGGCCATTGTGTAAATCTGCTACCAAATGGCAAAGTGTTGGTCACAGGGGGAATGACCAACATTAATCAAATAGTCACTTCAACAGCTGAAATCTATGACCCGGTAACGGGATTATGGTCGTGGACAGGTTCAATGACTACTAATCGGACCGGTCATGTTGCGGTTTTGTTGCCAAACGGAAAGGTGCTTGTGGCTGGCGGAGCATATACTGCGGTCGCTTTCACTTTTGCAAATGCTTCGGCTGAACTTTTTAATCCTTTAACCGGGATATGGACTACTACGGGGGCGATGAACTTATCTCGAATGAATTTCGCTGCAATTTTATTGCCAAATGGAAAGGTCTTAGCCATGTGCGGACTCCCGGGTTTTTCTCTTTCTTATGGTAAAGGCTTATCAGAGTTATATGATCCAGTTACGCAAAGTTGGCTTTTCACAGGTTTATCAAATCCTTCACGCAGTAATCCTGGTATGATTTATTTGCCGAACGGAAAAATTTTAACCGCTGGCGGTGCCCCTACAAGTTCAGTAAACCTCTACAACATCGGCCTCGGTTACCCAAACACATCACAACCACAAATCACTGCCTTCACTTTACCAATTAATCTTGGCAGCAGCTTGGTCGTCACTGGCGCGCAATTCAGCGGCGTTTCGGAAGGTTCTGGCGGCAATTCGCAAAATTCTTCCACCGGCTATCCGCTCGTGCAATTGCGCAATCTTGAAAGCGGCCAAACGACATTTCTTTCCACGACCAATTGGTCAACGAATTCTTTTGCGTCCACCGCCGTCTGGAATTTTCCGCCCGGCTGGGCGCTGGCAACTGTGTTCGTCAACGGCATCCAAAGCACGTCCGCCATCGTCAATATCAGCGTGCCAGTTGCGACCACGACCACACTCACCACGCCGACGATGAACAACGGACAATTTCAATTCAGTTTCACCAACAATTCCGGCGCCATGCTCGGCGTGCTGGCGACAACGAATATTTCATTGCCGCTGACCAATTGGACGGCGTTGAGCGGCGTGATGGAAACGGCACCAGGACAATTTCAATTCACAGATTCATCGGCAACCAACAACGACAAGCGATTTTACCGTCTCTTTGTGCCGTAACTATCGCCTGCCGTCATACCACAAATGCGCCTGTTCGCGGCTGCGCATGACGCGCCGGGAATTGAATATCATCTTGAACAACATCGAAAGATGCTCTCGCGCCGAGTAAAGCCGCATCTTGCGCGCAGATGTGACGAGTGGATGCTTGTATAAAATAATCAGCCGCTTGCCATTTTGTTTCGCAAATTTTTTCAGGCGCTGGCTCAATTCCAATTCTTCCGCACAAAACAATTCATTGTTGAACCCGCCGATTTTTCGAAAAACTTCGGTATCGCAAAAAATGAATGAGCCGGCCAGTAATTTTTGCCAGCGGCTCGCCAAATTCCACAGATGAACGACCATGCGCGGCGCGAACGGAATCTTTTCATCCATGCGCATAATGGTTCCGCCTGCGATGTATTTGCCGGATTGAATGGCGTTCGCCGCATCCGCAAATAAGTCCGCGCTCGGATGCGAATCGGCATCCACAAAAATAATCCAGTCGCCACTCGCCGCCGCCGCGCCGCAATTTCTGGCGCGGGCGATTTGATTGATGGGTTCAAAGACAACATGCGCGCCATTGGCTCGGGCAATTTCCGCCGTTTTGTCCGTTGAATTATTGTCGCAAACGATGAGTTCCCATTCCCAACCGAGCGGCGTAAATGCGCGCGCGGCATTTTTGATTTGCGCGAGCGATTCGCCGAGCAGGCGTTCTTCGTTGAACGCGGGAACGACAATGGAAATTTTCACCGCCCAAATATTCGAAGGTCGAACGCCGCGAGTCGAGCGAAGTTTTTTGCTTTTCGACTTTCGTCGCTCGACTTTTTTGCGCAAATGGTCTTTATTGTGGGCATGACCATTTGGATTCTCGCATTGGTTTTGCTTGGAGCGTGCTGCGCGCTTGGTCACAAACTCGGCGCGATTCACGCGTCCATCACTTTCATCAGCATCATTTTCGCCGAATTGCTCGCCGCGCCGCTCGGCAGTTTGATTCGCCCGTTGTTTCCGCACATCGGCGTAAGCAATCCGATTTGGCAATGGTTTCTGCCGCCGTTCGTCATGTTCATCGTCGTGCTCATCATTTTCAAAAGCATCGCGCAAGTCGTGCATCATAAAATTTACGTCCACTACAAACATTACACGGACGAAGCGCAAATGCTTTGGTGGCATCGGATGAATTCGCGCGTGGGTCTTTGCGTCGGCACGCTCAACGCGCTCGCTTACATCGTCGTCATTTGCTCGGTGATTTATACGTTTAGTTATTGGACGACGCAAATCGCGACGTCGGACGACGAACAATTTTCGATTCGCCTGCTCAATCGCGCCGGTCACGACCTCGAAGCGACGGGCATGATTAAAGTCGCGCGCGCCATCGAGCCGCTGCCGGTGTCGCCAATGTATTTCAAGCTCGCGGATTTTGCCGGGTTGCTTTATCAAAATCCGCAACTGGACGAGCGGCTCGCGGATTATCCGCCGTTCATCGGCATTTCGCAGCGGCAGGAATTTCAAGACCTCGGTCACGACTCGGATTTCCATCTCGGATGGCAAAATCATGCCAAAATCGGCGACATGCTTGGCAACGACCATGCGCGCGCAATTTGGTTGAACAAAGACGAAGCCGCCATGATTCGCGAAATGGTTTCCACGAACCTCGATGATTTGGAAAATTATTTGCAGACCGGCGTGTCGCAGAAATTCGACGACCCGATTTTAGGCCGCTGGCATTTCAACGTTGTTTCGACGATTGCGATGAAGGCCGTAAGCCAGCCGAATTTTAACGCCCGCGACGTGGCGGCGTTGCGCGCGATTTGGACGCCGGCTTACGCGCACACGGATTTCATCGCGGCGGCAGACGGACAATTATTCATGCAAAATTTCCCGCGCTTCAAGCCATCGCAGCCCAACCAGCCGCCGCAATTTGATTTGTCCAATTATACCGGCCAATGGAGCGGCACCGGCGTCTATGATATTTCTCTCGCCGACAGCACGGATAAAAAATCCGGCAGCGGACAAGTGAACGGAGCGCGATTGACGTTGAAACTGAACGGCGACACGCTGATTTTCGACCGCTAGAAAAATTATTGCGGACGCGGCGACGGCGTCACCCAATCTCGATGCCACGTCAGTTGCCAGAGATTTTCCAACTTCTCCAAATCCGCATGGCCGTCTGCAAATCCCATGTTGATTGCGCCGGGCAACGTCTGGCTCGTGTCAAAATCTTTTGGCGCGCTCGCAGGATTTGCCGAACCGTGCCGCGCAATCGTGCAGCGCGACAATCCATAAGTCTTGTCGCCGTTGTATAAATCAAAACTTGGCAAATCCGTTTCCAACGGAAAGAAATCCATCCAAATGCAATCGTTGAACACCGGCGTTTGCGACGGATTTTGAATCGCCGAATCTTTCGTGAACGAAAATTCCGGATGCAATGCGCCAGTAGATTTCGCCTTTGCGTAAAGCCAGCCGTTCAATCCGTAACTGCATGCTACAGTATTGTTGTTCGTGTAAATGAAAACCCAAGGCGCAACGACCGTTCCAAAAGTTTTGTCGGTTGGCAACGGCGACGGCGCCTGCGTGGACGGACAAAGCAAAATCGTTTTTTGCTTTTCGTAAAAGAGAGTGTATTTGCCGTAAGCCGCCATCGAACCCGAATCGCCCGCATACATGATTCCGACAAGGGACATTTGTTTGACGTTGCTCAAGCATTGGATTTGGCGCGCCTTGCGTTTGGCCGAGGCGAGCACCGGCAGCAGCAACGCCGCGAGAATGCCGATGATGGCAATGACCACCAGCAATTCAATCAGCGTGAAGCCTCGCGCGTTTCGGCGCATAAGTGGTATAAGAAAATGGTCGGGGCGGTGAGATTTGAACTCACGACCTCTTGCACCCCAAGCAAGCGCGCATACCAAGCTACGCTACGCCCCGAACCATAAATCAGTTTAACAAATTGGAATGGCTTTCCAATTGAGAAATTATTCCGCCGATTTCTTTTTTGAAATCGTGTGCGTCGCGTGGCCGAAATAAGCGTCGGCGGCTTCCATCAACGTTTCGGAAAGCGTCGGATGCGGATGCACGCTCAACGCAATGTCCTCGACGCTCGCGCCCATTTCCATCGCGACAACCGCTTCGGCAATCAATTCACCCGCGCCCGCGCCGCAAATGCCGACGCCGAGCAAACGATTTGTTTCGGGGTCAACGATCATTTTCGTCAGGCCGTCCGTGCGGTCAAATGAAAGCGCGCGACCGGAAGCCGTCCACAGAAATTTTGAGACTTCGTATTTAATTCCTTTTTCTTTTGCTTCGGCTTCGGTCAAACCGCACCAGGCGAGTTCCGGGTCGGTGAAAACAACGGCGGGAATAATCACATTTTCAAACGCGCTGTTCTCGCCGCAAATGACTTCGACGGCGATGCGCGCTTCCTTGTGCGCTTTGTGCGCGAGCAAAATGCCGCCGGC
>JAJPKI010000239.1 GCA_021323835.1 Verrucomicrobiota bacterium
ATCACCATCATGGTTTTGGATTTGAAGGTGCCGCATGAGGCAAGCCTTGACGCGCTGAAACCGTTACTGCCGGTTTTTCTGACTTATATTTTGAGTTTCATTTATCTCGGCATTTACTGGAACAATCATCATCACCTGCTCAAAGCTGCGCACAAAGTGACCGGCGCGATGATGTGGGCGAATTTGCATTTGCTGTTCTGGCTCTCGCTGTTTCCGTTCGTCACCGGCTGGATGGGCGAAAATCATTTCACGCTCGCACCGACGGCGATTTACGGCGCGGTGCTGTTTGCGGCGGCAATCGCTTATTATATTTTACAGAACATCATCGTGGCGCAACACGGCGAGGATTCGAAACTAGCAAAATCTCTTGGCCGCGATTTGAAAGGAAAATTTTCTCCGGTGCTTTACGCCGCAGCAATTGCACTGACATTTGTGGAACCGAAAATTTCCTGCGCCATTTATTTGGCAGTCGCGTTGATGTGGCTGGTTCCCGACCGGCGAATCGAAAGAGCGTTGAATTAATTTGTCGCGATTGACAGAGACGAAAACTTTTGCGGAAATGTCGCAAATCAAATCGCATGCCGACGCAAAAAGAAATCATTTCCACTGAATCGTTGCAGCAAGCCGGTCGCACGTTCCCGCCGTCGCCGGACGTCGTCAAACGCGCGTTGCTCAATGCCAAACAATTTGACGAGTTGTATCAGCGCTCGATTCGCGAGCCGGAAAAGTTTTGGCTGGAGCAGGCGAAGGCTTTGGAGTGGTTCAAATTTCCAACTGTCGCGGGAAAATTTATTTGGAACACGGATGCGCGGAAGATTGAGCATACTTTTTTTGATGACGGCGAATTAAATTTGACCGTCAATTGCCTCGACCGCCATTTGAAGACGGCTGTGCGCGATAAAATCGCCATCATCTGGCAGGGCGAGCCGGAAGAGGACGTCAAAAAAATTACCTACGCTGAATTGCATCGCGATGTCTGCAAGTTCGCGAACGTCCTGAAATCGCTCGGCGTCAAAAAGGGCGACCGCGTGGCGATTTACATGCCGATGATTCCCGAAGCCGCCGTCGCCATGCTCGGTTGCGCGCGCATCGGCGCGATTCATTCGGTCGTCTTCGGCGGCTTCAGCGCGGATTCTCTTTCCGACCGTATCAATGATTCGACCTGCAAGGTTCTCATCACGGCCAACGCGTCGTTGCGCGGCGGCAAAACCATTCCGTTGAAAGAAATTGCCGACACAGCTTTGCAAAAAACGCCGAGCATCGAGCATGTGGTGGTGGTGAAGCGAAATGAATCGCCGTGCAATTTCAAAAATGGCCGCGACGTTTGGTATCACGATTTGATGGCGAAGGCCGACACGAATTGCGCGCCGGAAAAAATGAGCGCGGAAGATTTTCTATTCATCCTTTACACGAGCGGCTCGACGGGCAAACCGAAAGGCGTCGTCCACAGCACGGCCGGCTATTTGCTCTGGTGCGCCCTGACGCACAAATACGTTTTCGACATCCACGACGGCGACGTTTATTTCTGCACCGCCGACATCGGCTGGGTCACCGGCCACAGTTACGTCGTTTACGGTCCGCTTTGCAACGGCGCCACGACACTCATGTTCGAAGGCATCCCGACTTTTCCCGACGCCGGACGCTTCTGGAAAATTGTCGAAAAGTTCAAGGTGAATTCTTTTTACACCGCGCCGACGGCGATTCGTTCCCTCATCCGATTGGGAAATGAATGGCCGAACAAATACGATTTAAGCTCGCTCCGCGTTTTGGGAACAGTCGGCGAACCCATCAATCCAGAAGCGTGGATGTGGTATCACACGCAAATCGGTCGAGGCCGTTGCCCGATTGTGGACACGTGGTGGCAAACGGAGACGGGCGGACATTTAATCACCGCACTTCCCGGCGTCAACACGTTGAAACCCGGCAGCGCGAGCAAACCTTTCTTTGGGGTCGAGCCGGTTGTGTTGCGCGACGATGCGACCGAATGCGCGCCGAACGAAGGCGGAAAACTTTGTATTAAGAAACCGTGGCCGGGAATCATGCGCACGACTTGGGGCGACCACGACCGTTTCATCAACACGTATTTCAGCACGTTCAAGAACATGTATTTCACCGGCGACGGTTGCCGCGTGGACGCCGACGGCGATTATTGGTTGCTCGGACGCGTGGACGATGTCGTGAACGTGTCGGGTCATCGCATCGGCACTGCGGAAGTCGAGAGCGCGCTCGTGAGTCATCCAAAAGTTGCGGAAGCCGCCGTCGCACCGATGCCGCATGACATCAAAGGCCAGGCGCTTTATGCGTTCGTGACGTTGAAGGATGGAATTTCCGAAAGCGATGAATTGAAAAAAGAATTGGCTAATCACGTGCGCAAGGAAATCGGCGCGATTGCCGTGCCGGATAAAATTCAATTCGCCCCTGCTCTGCCAAAAACGCGCTCCGGTAAAATCATGCGTCGCATTTTGCGCAAAATCGCGACGAACGAATTGGACAGCCTCGGCGACACCTCAACCCTCGCCGACCCCAGCGTGGTCGATGAATTGGTGAAGAACCGGCAAGGCTAACCGCTGTTCTCCAGATACGCGCCCAGCCGGTCGATGGTTTGCACCCCGCCCTTGTCGGCGTGGTAATTCTTGACCACGAATTCCAGAG
>JAJPKI010000107.1 GCA_021323835.1 Verrucomicrobiota bacterium
AAGATTTTGCATGGCGGCGGCGATGGCCTTAAGCCGCTGCTGTTGTTGCGAATTGTCGCTGGTCAATTCCGTCAACTGGCCGAATTGTTGTTGCGCGGATTCCTCGGCATTTTGAAATAGGTCCAGCGCGTTGGTATGGCCGGTGGAAACAAAATCGCGCATGGCGCGTTGCGAATCGAGAAGACCGTTTTGAAATGCTTCCGCCGTGAGAATGACCTCGACTGTGTGCTTGCGCCACGCGGTTGCTTTTTTTAATTCCGAGAGCACCGAAGCGGCGACAATTGCGACAGCCAGCAAAAGTAGAAGCGCGCCAGTGATGGGCAGCCAGCGCGGCAAGTCAAATTGATTTTGGCGTCCCTTCTTCCAACGCCACAACCATGAAACGTCCATGCGATAATTTGGCCGAAAGGTTGCGGCATTTCAAGCCAGCGTCGCCGTTAATAAAACTTTCTGCAAATGATTTTTATTCTCTCACCACCGTCACCGTGCCGTTGGTGGCGTCGTAATTGAGTTTATAGCCCGTCGGCGTGTCGGGAATTTTCGGAATGTATTGTTTGTCCACGAGCTCTTTCAAATCTTTGGGGTAACGGCCTTCCTGCACATTGAATTGCGCGATGTCTTTGTTGAGCGAGGTCGTGTCAATCGTGCTCGTCATGTTCTTGTCCGCCTTCGTGAGCGTGCCCAAATAATTTGCCGATGACGTGGCGTTGGTCATCGTTGACGGCGGCGGCGGATTGTTGTCGGAATTATTGCAACCGGCCAAAATTACCGCAACCGCGACCAGGGGAAGAAATGAATGTTTCATGCGATTAATTAACCACCAAGTCACAAAGACACCAAGAAATAAAATCCCCTTTGGCGGTTATTTGAATTGTGTTACCAATTCCCGCGCCTGCCGTATCAAATCCAAATCTTCCACGAGGTTGCCGAAGCGGAAATTCGGCACGCCGCTTTGCTCCTGCCCGAGCAATTCACCCGGCCCGCGCAATTTCAAATCGGCTTCCGCAATTTTGAAACCGTCGTTCGTCTCTTCCAGAATTTTCAAACGCTCGCGCGCTTCGAGATTTTTCGCATCGGAAATCAAAATGCAAAACGATTCATGCGCGCCGCGACCGATGCGCCCGCGCAATTGATGCAACTGCGCCAGTCCGAACATTTCGGCATTTTCAATGAGCATCACCGTCGCGTTCGGCACGTCCACGCCGACTTCAATCAGCGAAGTGGAAAGTAGAATCTGGATTTTATTTGCGCGGAAATCGGACATCGTTTTTTCTTTTTCAACGGCGGCAATTTTTCCGTGCAGCAATCCGACGCGATGCGGCGCAAATTGTTTTTTTAGATTTTCGAATTCTGTCGTGACGGCTTTCAATTCCTTGCTGAAATTTTCCACGCGCGGATAAACGACATAAGCCTGTCGTCCGGCGGCAATTTTTTCGCGGATAAATTCATAAACTTTTTCCAATTTATCCGTCGCGCGGACGAAGGTTTTGATTTTTCCGCGACCGCCGGGCATTTCATCAATCGTGGAAACATCCAAATCACCGTAAAGCGTCAGGCCGAGCGTGCGCGGAATCGGCGTCGCCGTCATCACGAGCAAGTGTGGATAATTTCCTTTGCGCACGAGTTGTTCGCGCTGCGCCACGCCGAACTTGTGCTGCTCATCAATGATGACGAGGCCGAGATTTGGCAAATCGAAACCGGTCGTGAATAAGGCATGTGTGCCGATAAATAAAATTTGCGATTTTTGATTTGCGATTTGCGATTGAGCGGAAGTTTTTCGATTTCCGGTTTGAAGCTCAACACGAACGCCAAGCGGCTCGAACCATTTTTGGAAATTCCGAAAATGTTGTTCCGCCAAAATTTCCGTTGGCGCCATCAGCGCAACATTAAAACCGCTCTCAATTACCATCAATGCCGAGCACGCGGCAACGGCTGTTTTGCCCGAGCCGACGTCGCCTTGCAACAACCGTCGCATCGGATGCAAACCGCTCATGTCCGCGCGGATTTCGCGGAGCACTTTCGTTTGTGCCTCCGTTAATTTGAAACCGAGCCGCGACAAAAATGGTTTCATCAAACGATTGTCACCGCCGCATGGCAATGCCTTGGAATTTGCCTCAAAATTTTTACGACGCGATTGCATCTGAATTTGCAATTCAATGAATTCATCGAACGCCAATCGTCTCCGGGCGATTTCCGCGTCCGTCAATTCTTCGGGAAAGTGAATCATGCGGATGGCATTGGCGCGCGCTGGAAAGAATTTCAAATCCGGCGAAGGCTTCGGCTCGGCGATTTCATTTTCAAATTTTTCGAGCGTCCGCCAAATCAAGCCGCGCAGCCAGCGTTGCGGCAAGCCTTCGGTGAGCGGATAAATTGGCGCGAGGCGGTTGATGTGGATAAAACTTTCCTCGCAGCCTTCAATGACTTCGGTTTCGGGATGGTCCATGGTGCGCGGCTTGGTCTCAATCAGCCGGCCAAAGACAAAAACCTCGTCGCCTTGCGAAAAGTAATTCTGCATGAACGGCAGGTTCCACCAGCGGCAATGCAATCGCGCCGTGCCATCGTCCAGCACGATTTCAAAAACCGACTTCGTGCCGTGACGAAAGCGCTTTAGCCCCAGGGCGACGATGGTTCCGCGCGCCGTCGCCGGTTCGCCCTTCATAAGCTCGGAAATTTTTTTGAAATGCCGGCG
>JAJPKI010000220.1 GCA_021323835.1 Verrucomicrobiota bacterium
GGCGCGCCAAAAATCGGAATGCTCGCCGAGTCGGCTTGGCCATTTGTCGGACGGCTGGAAGTTTTAGACGACGTCGGTTTGATTCCTTGTCCGCACAAAACGGAATTGAATTGGACGATGCCGGACGATTTCAAAAATTTTCCACTGCGCCGACCGATTGCCGGGCACAAAGGTTCGTTCGGGCACTTGGCGATTGTGGCGGGCAGTTTTGGATTTCATGGCGCGGCAATTCTCACGGCGCTCGGCGCGCAACGCGCACAGCCCGGACTCATCACGGTTTTTCCGCAGGAAAATGTTTATCACGTCGTCGCGTCGCAATTGCAATCGCCGATGGTCAATATTTGGAAGCCGGACATAAAAATTTTTGACAAGGCGACGGCGATTTTAATCGGGCCGGGTTTGGCGGCGCGGGACGTGCCGGAAGAAATGCGAAATATCTTACGGCGGCTTTGGCGTGATTCGGAGAAGCCAGTCATCGTGGACGCGAGCGCGTTGGATTGGCTGATGATGCAAGGCGTTCCTAAAAATGCAATTCGCGTCGTCACCCCTCATCCGGGTGAAGCGGCGCGGATGTTGAATTCAACGGCGCAAAAAATTCAGGCAAATCGCCCGCACGCGTTGCGCGAATTGTCGCGGCGCTACGGCAATTGCCGCGTGGTTTTGAAAGGGCATCAGACGTTGGTTGGCCGTGACGACAAGGAAATTTTTGCCAATTCATCCGGCAATCCATATTTAGCGCAAGGCGGCAGCGGCGATGTGTTGAGCGGATTCATCGCAGGATTTTTGGCGCAGCCGGGTTTGCAAAAGGACGCGGATAAAATAATGCGTTATGCCGTCTGGCAACACGGAAATGCAGCGGACAAATTGTCGGCGGCGAAAAAAAAATGGGTGGTGGAGGATTTGATTTGCGAAATTAGTTCGTATTCCTCCAGCACATAAATCCGCCGCTCACTCCGGGTCAATCCGAATTGCTTCGCCCGGCCTGGTCGCGAGCGTCAACGTTTCGCCGCTCAATGTTTCAGATTTGCTTCCGCGCGAGACTTTGACCGGCGCGCTGCCCCAGGGATTTTTCAAATTGATGGTGCCGGCCATCGTCGGCTCCAGCTTCACCGCCAAAACTTTTCCGTTTTGCTGCGCTGCTGTGACAATTGTTCCGCCACGCGCGAGTAATTTAAAATTGACCGTCCAATCTTTTGGCCATGCGGGAAAAATTTGAATCGTAGATTCGGCCACGCTGTTGCTGACTGCGCTCGTGAGCAGCGATTCGTGAATTCCGAATGCGAGTCCGCCAATATGCTCGGCGTCAATCGCGCCCGGACCTTCGCGCAGGCGCAAGCGATTGCGAAAGATTTGCGCGCCGCCGATGCCGGTGGTGTCAATGAAATCGCCGGTCATGTTGAAGCCGAGGAACCGCCGCTTGAGCTGCGGCTCGGAGCCGAGCGGTTCAATCGCGCCGGGACCTTCGCCGACAAAATTTCCGAACACGCGGTCATCGCGATTTCTGCGACCGGCCGGGACGGTATTTGTTTCGTTCGATTCAGTGGACGGCGCATTTGTTTTTTGCATGGCTGGACGCGGCTCGCTGTTCGTGCTGGAGTTATTATGCGGCGGCAAAATAATTCCCGACGCTGCTTCGGCTTCTTCCGTGACCTCGCGCGAATAATTTTTATTCTTCTCGCTGAAATCGCCGCGATCACCCGAACCTTTCGCGGGTTCGGCAAGATTGTCGGCAATGTCCTGCCATTTTGGACGCAACTCCTCGTCCACGCCGAGAATTTGCGACGCGCGAATCGCGGCCGAACACGCCGTGCGCATCGCGCGCAGTTCGCTGCGCGTGTCCTGCGAATCCCAATCGCTTTCGATGTCGTTCACGTGATAAATGTGATATTTGCCGTCGGATTCTTTTTTCAGGTTCGGAAAATTCGCGTAGAATTCCGCCACGCCCTTAATCATCGGATATGCTTTGTCGCGCAGAAATTGTTTGTCGCCGGTGAATTCATAGCGCTGCCAAAATTCCAACGCGATGCCGCCCATGCCGGACAGGAAATGCGTGCAGTGGCCAAAAATTCCCGCGCCTTTCGTCGGCGCGTAATAAACGCCATTCACGTAACTGCCGAAGCTCAGAAAATTGTAACGCGAGTTGAGATTATTTTTTGTCTGCACGTAGGCGAGAAAATTTGACGATGCTTCCGAATATGGTTTTCGCGCGAGGAACAAATCCTGAAATTCCTGAACGAGATTGTCCGGAATCGCTTCCGGCCCGTTGAAGAATGTGACTTCGGGAATGTAAATGCCTTTGCTGTCCCATTGCTGTTGCGCGGCGAGTGCTGCGGCGTCATACATGCCGAAATACATCGAAAAAAACGGGTCCATCAATTCGACATGGCCGGACGGCATCAAATCGCGATAGTAAGCATCGGTGTTCGCGTGCCAATATTCCGAACCCCAACGGCGCATGTCGCCGGTCGTATACCACAACATGCCGCCGAAACGCGGCGGATAATTTCCGCGCGAACTGGAATTCATGAGATAAAGAAAATAAAGATAATTCGCGCCGACGAAATCGGCCTGGCCATCGTCGCTGTGCATCGCCACATAACCTTTGCTCCAGAAATCGTGCCACCATTTCGCGTTGTCAGAGGCGAGCGACGCAAAATTTCCTTTCGCCTTCGCCGCGTTCAATTCATCGAGCGCGAGGTCGCCGACATTTTTGTTTCGGTCAAATGTCGCCGCGCTGGAAATGAGAATCGTAAATTTGCCGCGACCGGGAACAACTGAAAGTTCCACGGTGGATTCGTTCAGGTAACGTTGTTTGGATTCACGGCCAACGACTGAAATGGCAATCGCCGACGAATCGAAAAATTCTTTCTCCAGAAAACGTTGCGTCAGCAAAATCGCGTCGTCGCGGATGTGCAATTGCGACGTGGCATAATGATTTGCCGTCTGGTAAATGACCGCGTGATTGCTCGTAAGCAGCCAATTCATGCTATTAAAATATCGAGTTGCGTAACGCAGCATCCGCAAATCAACGTTGATTGGCTCCGGATGTTTGCGTTGGTCGTCAATTTCAATCGCCATCACGTCGCGTGAATTCCATGCCAAGATACGCGCGGTCAGGCCATTCCCTTTCGCCGTCATGATGCCGTCGTAAATGGAAAGATGTTGGTTGAAATTTTTTCCAGCAAAAACATCATCGCCCGCGCTGACCACATTGATGTCCACGTAACCGCAGCCGCTGGCGTAATCGGCATCCTGCTGCGGAAAGCTGACGGACGACGAATCTTCGGCGAAAACGTCGTCACGATTGATTTGAAATTTCAGCGCCGACGGTGTTGTCCAAACCAAACTGCCCATTCGCCCGTTGCCGACCGGCATTCCTTCTTCGCTGCGCGTGGCTGGATTGGTGTAATCCAAATCGCCGCGAGAAATGGCGGTGGTGAAATCAACTTCCAGCGCATCGGCGGCTCGCGCGTGAGAAACTGCGATGGAAATGGCAATTACAAGGAGTAGAAATAGAAATGAATTTATGCGTGTCTGGAACATGACGCAATGGTAGCAGCGACGCGGGATGAGCTGTCAATAATTCCTTCTCGCGATTTGCCGTTTGCAATTCGCTATTCACAAATTCAAAAAATTCTGTCTCAATTCATTTGCATGAGCGCATTTCCTGTCAGCCCTGAAAAAGAAAATCAACTTGCGCAACGCATGGTCGCGCTGGGCGTGTGCGAAGCCGACATCGAAGAAAGCTTCGTGCGCTCCGGTGGACATGGCGGACAAAACGTCAACAAAACTTCCACGTGCGTCATGCTGATGCATCGCCCCACCGGATTGCAGGTAAAGTGCCAGGAAACACGACAGCAAGCGCTCAACCGCTTCATCGCCCGCCGATTATTGCTCGACAAAATTGAGCAAAAGCAAAAAGGATTTGTTGCCGCCCGGCGTGCTGAAATCGAACGCATCCGACGGCAAAAACGCAAGCGCTCCCGCCGCGCCAAAAACAAAATGCTTGCCGACAAAGCACGCCAATCCGATAAGAAATCCGCGCGCCGACCGGTGACGATGGATTGACGCAAAATTGTCGAGGGCAAGTGCAGTTCGATTGTTTGTCACCTCTTCGGGCTTTCCTGCCACTTCATTGCAACTATGATTACAACCACAATGAATTCAACGGCGGTGCTTGACGATGGCGAATTGGTTGGTGCGACGCTTTCCGGCAATCGCGACGCCTTTGGCAAAATCGTTTCGCGCTATCAATCGCTCATTTGCTCGCTGGCTTACAGCGCCACCGGCAGTCTCGCGCAAAGCGAAGACCTCGCGCAGGAAACGTTCATCACCGCGTGGAAACATCTCGGCAAATTGCGCGAACGCGAGAAGCTTCGCGCGTGGCTGTGCGGCATTGCGCGCAATCGCATTAACAATTTTCTCCGGCGCGAAGGCCGCGAACCGGTTCACAAAGCTGAAATGATTGAGGAGGTTTCCGAAAATCATTCGCCCGAGCCATTGCCAGTGGATTACACGATTAGCAAAGAAGAATCGGAAATCCTCTGGCGCGCGCTGGAGCGCATCCCGGAAATTTACCGCGAACCGCTCGTTTTATTTTATCGCGAACATCAATCCATCGAAACGGTCGCGGCGAACCTCGATTTGACCGAGGACAACGTAAAGCAACGTCTTTCGCGCGGGCGAAAATTGCTCCAGGAACAAGTCCTCGCATTTGTCGAAGGCGCGCTGGCGCGAACGAATCCGGGACCCGCCTTCACACTCAACGTGCTGGCTGCGCTGCCCGCCGTCGGCGCCACCGCAAAATTCTCAGCGCTTGGCGCGGCAATGAAAGGCGGCGCGGGCGCAAAAGCGACTGGCGCCATGGGCTGGCTTGGCGCGATTTTTACTCCGCTGCTCGTAATTTTTGGAAATTACGCTAGTTACAAAATGAGCATAGACGAAGCGCAAACGGACGAAGAGCGCCGTAGAATCAAATCCGTTTTCATGAATTCCCTTTACATCACGCTGGCGCTCTCTGTCGTGATTGGCGTGCCGCTGTTCATCGCGCTGGGCAATCACAAAGACGGCTGGTGGTTTTTGGAATTTTTCTTCAGCCAGATGATTGTCATCTATTTTGTGACGATATTGGCCTTCGTTTTCGTGACGCTGCCCGCCCGCCGTCGGCATCTGGCGCAAACTCTGTCGCGCGAATGTGGCGGAAACTTTCCGCCTGCCGCTTATGAATATCGCAGTCGCGCAACTTTGTTCGGATTGCCGCTCATTCATATCCGCATCGGCGACCGGTTTGATGTGATGCGCGGACCGGTAAAAGCGTGGTTCGCCATCGGCAGCAGCCACGCGTTCGGAGTAATTTTTGCATCCGGCGGGCTTGCCGTCGCGCCGTTCAGCTTCGGCGGCATCGCGATTGGCATATTGCCGTTCGGCGCGATTGCGCTCGGAATTTTTCCCGTGGGCGCCCTAGCCATTGGCGCGTGGGCTTATGGTGGGCTGGCAATTGGCTGGCAGGCTTTCGGCGGCTGTGCCATCGCATGGAATGCGGCGACGGGCGGGATTGCGTTCGCGCAGGACATCGCGCGGGGTGGCATCGCGCACGCTGCGCAATTTAACACCGAGGCCGCGAATCAATTTTTCCGAAATAATTTATTTTTCCGTTGCGCTGAGGCTGTTTCCAATCACGGCTTTTGGCTGATGCTGGCGTGGGTGATTCCAATGATGTTGCAATCGCGGATTCTCTCGCGCGCGCGACGTCAGCGTGAACAAAAGAAAATCGCTTGACGGGTTTTGCGCGGTTAATCACTCCGCGCATAAAATTTTCGCGCGGCTTCCGTGCGCGATTGCACGTGCAGTTTTTCGTAGATGTGTTGGATGTGCGTGCGCACGGTGCTCATGCTGATGCTCAAGTTGTCCGCAATTTCTTTGTAAAGCGCGCCTTTGGCCAGCAGCGCCAGAATTTCTTTTTCGCGCGCGCTTAAATGCTCCACTTCCGCCGCCGATTTTTGCGCGTGATGAAAATAATCCACGACTTTGCGCGCGATTTGCATGGACATCGGCGCGCCGCCGGCGTGAACTTCGGCGACGGCCTGAACCAATTCCTCCGGCGGCATATTTTTCAGCAAATAACCTTTTGCGCCCGCGCGCAGCGAATTGAAAATCAAATCGCTGTCCTCGTAAGTCGTGAGCATGAGAACTTGCAACGATGGCAATTGCGCTTTCAATTTGGCAACACATTCGATGCCGTTCATGCCGGGCAAATTGATGTCCACCAGTGCGACATCGGGAATTCTTGTGCCGACATCGCGCAATGCGGCTTCGCCAGTCGAATAAGTGCCGAGGCAATTCAAACCGGACGCGCCGTTTATCAGTTCGCACAAACTTTCGCGCGTCTCGCGGTCGTCTTCAACAATGGAAACTTTAATGGACATAAATCAATCGCCATTGCGCCACGGGCAAACAAATGAAATCTGCGTGCCGCTGCCGCGCGCGCTTTCAAATTTAAATTCGCCGCCAATTTCTTCCATGCGCTTGCGCATGTTTTGCAATCCATCTGCACAACCGTTGTCTGCCAATTCGATAAAGCCGCGGCCGTTGTCGTCAAGCGTGACGCGAAGAATTTCTTCATCCGCAGCGATGCGTAAATGAACTTCTTTTGCATCAGAGTGGCGCACGATATTGTTCAGCGCTTCTTTGACGGCAAGAAATAAATTGTGCCGCGTTTTCGCCGGAACGCTGTGACGCGGCGGATTTTCCGGCAAATCGGCATGGCAGCGGATGTCCGCCGTTTGCAAAAATTCCACTGTGTATTGACCGACGTAGCTGATGAGGTGTGGCAAATTGTCGTTTCGCGGATTAACCGCCCAAACCGCTTCATCGAGCGATTTGACGACGCCGCGCGCGGCGGAAGTAATTTTTTCAACGTGTTCACTTGCGCGTTCGGGTTTGGCAACGTCGCGTTTTGCCAGACCGCTCAACAAAATAATTTTCGTCAAATGCGTGCCGAGGTCGTCGTGCAAATCGCGCGCGATGCGTGTGCGCTCACGGTCGAGTTCGGCCTGATGTTCAAGTGTTTGCAATTTCGCGCGCAAGCGGCGGAATGAAACGTAGCGGACAATACCGATGACGACCAAAGTGAAAATAAGAATCGCAACGGAATTGAACCACCACGTTTGCCAAAAAAATGGCGCGACAGCGAAGGCAAATGTCGCGTGAGTTTTTCCCCAAACGCCATCGCTGTTGCACGCGGCGACTTCGAATGCGTAATTGCCCGGCGAAAGCGAGTAAATGGCGCTCCGTTGAGCGCTGGCATCGTTCCAGTTTTTATCGAAGCCATCGAGGCGATAACGGAAGCGGACATTTTCGGGCGCGGTGAAATTCGGCGCGGTAAAATCAAATTCCACGCGATGATGTCCGGGCGGCAAATGCAAAGTCGCGTTTGCGTCGCGCAAATTTTCCGCGCCTTGGACGGGCAGCAAACTGCTGTAGGCCGCGGCGATTTGGTCATCCACAATGACGCGTTCCAGTCGCGCTTCGGCGGACGGATGATTTTCTGAAATTTTTTCGGGGTCAATCACGGCGAGCGCCGAACGCATGGGCATCCATAATTTTCCGTCGCTGCTGCGCAACGCGCCGGGAGAATCGCCGAAATTCGCCTGCAAACTCGGCAAACCTTCATCGCGCCCGTAATGAACACATTGCACGTTCGCGGCGCGGCCGTCGGCAACAGCTTCCAAATCCGATTGGCGCACTTTGAAAATTCCATGCTCGGCGCCGAACCACATCCAGCCGCGCTCGTCGATGGCGATTTGCGAGATGTCGTAATCGAAAAGCCCTTTCTCGACGGAAATGCGGCTGAATTTTCCGTCTTTATATCTTCCCACGCCGTTGCCGGCGAATCCAATCCACAGCGCGCCGTCGGGCGTGACGCGAAAACAGCGGATGGACATCGGCGCACCCATCACGTTGGTCGTTTCGTCAAAAATTTTGTCGCCGGTGGCGCGGAGCAGATTGCCTTTGGACGTGCCGAACCATACGTTGCCGGAATTGTCTTCGGCGGCGGCGCGGATGATTCGCAGGTCCGGCGGAATATCGAATGTAAAAAATTTTCCGTCCTGAAATCGCTGGATGGCTTCGGGATTTTCTTCGCCGAGAAAAACATCGCCGGATTTGTTGACGAGCAACGCGTGAATCACGCGGCCGGCGAGGCCGGCGGATTTTCCGAATGTGGTCATTTCACCGTTGCGCCAGCAATCGAGCATCGAGCTGTGCGTGCCAATCCAAATCGCGCCGTTCGTGTCCGCCGTGATGCACGAAGCCATGCCGCCGCGCGAACGATTGGTAATGACGACATTCCAAAAATTATCACTGCGGCAGACAACAAATCCATTTTGTGTCGTCGCCCACAGTGAGCCGTCGTTATTTTCGCAAAGCGATTGCACGGCTTCAAATGGCAAGCCGCTTTCGGCGGTTTGCAATTGGATGGCGCGCCGCGTGACGCGGTTCAGGCCGCCGCCGCCGGTGCCGACCCATAAATTATTTTCGTCGTCTTTGAACAGGCAGGAAATTTCCGAATGTGAAACAGGAATGTTTTCAAAAATTTTTCCGTCGTAGCGAAACAATCCGTTGTCACTCGTGCCAATCCAAACCGCGCCGTCACTTTCGAACAGCGGTGACGGTTGCGGCGGCAGGCGTTGCAGAATGAACGCGCCGCAATCTTTCACTTCGCCGTTTTCACCGGCGTGATAAAGATGATTGTCGGAAACAAACCAAACTCCGCCAATTGAGGCAGAAGCGATTCCGTTGATTGATTGTTTCAATTCAAGCAATGCCGTGAAACGTCCGTTGCGAAAAATTCCAACTTGATTTGCTTTGGCAAACCACAATTGCCCGTTTTTATCGCAGGTCAACCAGCAGGAATAATTTCCCGGCAAACCCTCGGCGGCTCCAAAGCGCGTTACCTTTCCATTTTGAATCCGGCAAATGGTGTTGCCGGTAAAAGTAATCCACAATGCGCCGCCGCTGTCTTCAATCAGCGATTGAACATATTCCTTTGGCAAATCGTTTGTGAAAATTTTCGGCGCGTTCCCGTCCAAATAAATAATCGTGCCTCGATTCATGCCCGCCCAAAGCCCGCCGTTTTTGCTGCGCAACAGTGTCACAATTTTTTCAAAAGTTCCGGGCATGATATCGGCGGTTAGAACATTTTCAAATCGGACGCCGTCAAATCGTGCAAGACGGCTCGGATTGGCAATCCACAAATAACCGTCGGATGTTTGTGCGATGGACGTGATATTGTTATTCGGCAAGCCGTCGTCCGACTGCCAGGAATGAAATGACCAATTCGATTCCGCAACGGCCGTAGAAATGCCGCACGCTAAAAGACAAGCCACCGTTCCTTGGCGAAACAGGGGAATCATTGTGTTAATTTAGCACACACTTAAAAATTCGTGGAGCAAAAAATAAAACGCCGCCGCATTGCTGCGACGGCATTTGTGATTCGATTCAATTTATTTACTGTTTTAGCAAATTCCATTTCTGGTTGTTGCCGCCATTCGAATCCCACTGGTCCATTTGGGTTGTGTTATTGGTGCTGGAGCCCGGGTCTTCAAGCACTTTGCCACTGTGCAAATTGAAGAATGTGTAGCTTCCGTCGGCATTAATGACTGGCTGCCACTGGTCGTCGCCCGACGAACCCAATGACCATTGGACGATGCCCGCGCGGTTGGCGGTGGATGCGCCGGATACGACCGCATCTTTGGCGCTCTTGCAACTGTTGATTTGGAAATAGCCGGCGGTCGGTGCGGCAATGAATTGCCAATCAAGATTTGAGCTTGTCGTGATGGTCCATTGCGTAATCGCCGAGCCATTCGTCAGCGAACCTTGATTGTTTAGCACTTTCCCGCTGGCTTTGTTTTGAACTTGGATGATGCCGCTTAAATCATTGATGCCGGGGTCAACGTCGGCGTAAGTCGAACCGACTTTTGCTTCGCTCATGTAAGCATCGGCGTCGCCGGTGCCATCCATCGCGCCGGAACGATACACGCCCCATTTGAGTTTGTTATACGAATCCTGCCAGATGCCGTCCACGTTGTCCCACGTCGGGGTATACCAACGCGTTTGGCCGTTGTTGAAAACCTGTGGAACGCCGTTGACCCAAAATTCAACATATCCGACCGACGGATTGGTGCTCAAGAAAACGTGAGCGACAAATCCCTGCCAGACGTTCTGCCGGAAAGGCATGTGCCAAAAATTCGTGTCCACGCCATTGGCGTTGGCCTGCAAATAAATGTTTCCGTCGCCGTTGACTGCGCGCAAAACGAGTGGCGCACCTTGACCGGTCACGCCGTAGCCGTGCATCTGCATCAAGGCCACCCAACCGGGGTTAATCGGCATTGGATTCCACATTGCACGCCAGCCAATGTAATAGCCGGTATTGTAAGACAATCGGAACTCGACTCCATTAGTATCGGTGCCGCTCGATTCGGTGCGTTCTTTGCCGAAACCGGACGGCTCATCAGGCAAAAAATATCTATAAACATTGCCATACTTTCCCAGCGGATCGGAAACCACGGTAACGGTTCCACCCGGTTCGTCGATATTCAGGCCGTTAAAGACGCTGGTGCCGTTGGCGGTGTTGGCTTCCCAATAGAGGGTCGCCCTGGCCGAATTGCAGATGAAAATTCCCGAAACGGCTGCCAATCCCAGTCCGCAACGCAGGATTTTTTTTGTGATGGATGTTTTCATGTTTTTATCTGGTTTTTGTTTGTCGGCAAATCAATTTGAAAACGAAAAATTGAAAACGTTGTTCTGATTCAACTTTGCAAAACGATCATCGCCCAGGAAGTAATTGAGCGTCTGTTCCGTTTGTTGCGAAAACGATTGGATGTTTTTTTGGACACCTTCCCAGTCAACGGCCTGACCCAATTGTTCCATAGTTTTTGCGCGGTCGCGATAGTCTGCGACTTGTGAATTGTAGTTGGCAATCGCGCCATAAATATAATTGACGTCGTCGCTATTCAATTTCCAGGCGCTCGCGTAACGCGTCAACGTTTGATACGCCGGGTCCTGCTGCTTTTGTAATTGCGCAAAAGCGTCAGCGCCGAGAATTTTTTGGAACGCCGCGTCGCGCGCGCTGTCAGCGGCTTGTAATTGCGTTTCGTAACTGGGTTTGTCGTCGTTCAATTGGGTGCGTTGTTGATTCCATTGCTGCTGCGCGGCGAGCAATGCTGTCATCTGGTCGGCGCTTAAATTCAAATTCTTTACCTGACGTTTCAAATTCGCGACAGCCGGGTCAGGCGCGGCGGTCAATGCCGTGTAACGCGCGTCGCCGAGAAGATTTTTTGCCTGTTGCTCGTATTGAGTTTGCAGCGCGGACAATTTTGCCGACAAATCCGCTTCATCAATTTCTCCTTTGCGCGCCGAATCCTGCAAATCCTGACGCTGCTTGAACAATTCCTTTCTCAAATTGTAAAGCGCATCGCTTTCCGTCGCGGACAAATTCGCGTCGGACAAATTGAAATCGCGCAACGTTTTTTCTTTGTCCCATTTTTTGAAACCGTCTTCGCCCAGCGCAAAACGCATTTCATTTTCCAATTCAACGTCGTGCTGCGCGTCGGCTTTGGTCAAAGCATCCGCATCCACGTCGCCGTTTTCATATTTGCGTTGAAGCTCACGCTGCTGCTCGTCCCAGCGATTTTCGAAATCCGCGGCCACCAATTGCGCCATCACTTTATCCGGCACGCCCGCGGAACGAATTTCGCCGAGCCACGAACGCCAATTGTCCGGACGCGATGCGGAAATAATTTTTCCGCGCGTCGCATTTTCAGCTTTGAAATTTTCTCCAATTGATTTTCCGTTCGAATTGGAAGCGGCTGGTTCCATTTGTCGCGTCGCGGAAATAAACAGCGCGAGCAAAATAAAATTCAACCCAATCGAAATGGTAAGCCAGCGTTTCATTTTTTGCACAAAGGCAGCGGCCACGCCGGAGCGCAGCCGCTGCTATTGATTTCTTCAATTAAAATTGCACGTCGGTCAGCGCCGTGCCGATGCGCAAGTGGCGCACGTAATCGCTCATGCTCGTGCCGACCGCGCCGTAAATTCCCCATTTCGGGTCAACGGAACTGCCGTCAAACGTTTTGCCGGTGTAAGACGTCGAGCCGTTGCTCAATGTCTGCGACGCATCGTCGAACCACAGCGAAACCGAGCCGCCGCTGGTTTGGTCGGAAACTTTGATGCGCAAATAAACTTTGTGCCATGAATTGGCCGAAACGGATTGCGACCACAAAACCACATCGCCGCTGTTGGGCGGGAAATAATGGAGTTGCAGATTGCCCCCGACCATTTTCATGACGAGCGGAAAATTTTGCACCATCGGCGAACCGTAAGACTTCCATTGGAAAATGGCGTTGTCATCCACCGTGCTGGTAATTTTGAAACCCCAGCCGATGTAATACTGGCTGCCAATGGCCGGGTCCACGCCATTCGCGCCATGTGCTTCACAGCGACGGTCGTCGTTGTCTTTGTAAAATTGCCAAATCGTGCCGTAAGTCGGGTCGTTAATAGCTTGTGCTACCGAGCCGTTTGGACTGGGATTGCTGACATAATTGTCGTTCTTGTCCTGAATGTTGATGTTCTTGAACACGCCCAGGCCACCGGTGGCCGAGCCGTTCCAGATAAGTGTGGCATTGGCCGTTCCACAAATCATGGCGACGGCGAGCGAGACGACGGATGTGATTTTTACTTTCATATTTATTGGTTGCGCGCGGCACTTGGTTCCGCGCAGTTTTTGGTTTCAAACGCACCGGAGTCTGGCGGCACGATTCCGCAATGGCTGCGAAAACGGTTCGCAGAAATGGTGGAATGGTGAAAGGCTATCAGCGAAATGAAAACGCGCCATCGGATGAGTATCCGATGCCAGTTGGAATGAAATTTTCTTGGAGCGACGCGATTTCGTTGAACGGTAATAAAACGCTCAACACTTCAATGAAATCACATCATTTTCAACAACGTGTCTGCCATTTCGCTTGGTGTGACGGCGACGCCGATGCCTGCGGCTTTGAACGCGGAAATTTTTGCTTCGGCAGTTCCTTTGCCGCCGCTGACAATTGCACCGGCGTGACCCATTCGTCGTCCTGGCGGCGCAGTGGCGCCCGCGATAAATCCGGCGACTGGTTTTTTGCAATTCTTTTTAATCCATTCGGCGGCTTCTTCTTCCGCACTGCCGCCGATTTCACCAATCATGATGATGCCCTTCGTCTCCGGGTCGTCGTTAAAAAGTTTAATCACGTCCAAATGCGACGTGCCGTTCACCGGGTCGCCGCCGATGCCGACGCAGGTGCTTTGGCCAACGCCGCGCGACGTCAATTGCCACACGGCTTCATAAGTCAACGTGCCGCTGCGTGAAACGACGCCGATGTTTCCTTTTTTGTGAATGTAACCGGGCGCAATTCCAATTCGGCAGCCGTCGTGCGAATCTTTGCCTTCGCCGGGCGTGACGATGCCGGGACAATTCGGTCCGATGAGCCGCGTCCTGGTATTGCCCTGCAACGCGCGCTTGACGCGAATCATGTCGCGCACAGGAATTCCTTCGGTGATGGCGACAACCACTTCCAGTCCGGCGTCCGCGCCTTCGAGAATTGCGTCGGCAGCAAACGGTGGCGGAACAAAAATGGCCGAAGCCGTTGCACCGGTTTGTTTCACGGCATCGGCAACGGTGTCGAAAATCGGAACGCGTTTTCCGCCGTGCTCGAAGAATTGTCCGCCTTTGCCGGGCGTGACGCCGGCGACGACTTGCGAGCCGTAATCAATCGAAAGCTGCGCGTGCTTCGCGCCAAAGCTGCCGGTGATGCCTTGAACAAGAACTTTGGTGTTGGGTTTAACGAGTATTGACATGAGAAATTATTTTTCGTGCCGCTTGTGAATCATGATTTGGTTGTCGTCCGGATCGCAAATGATGGCGAATTTGCAAACCGGCGTTGGCATAATATCCATCGCGAATTTCACGCCGCGCGATTTGAGCCGCGCAATCTCCGCGTCAAAATCGTCCGCCTCGAACGCGACGCACGTGCCATCTTTGGACGGCTTCCACGCATCGCCATAGCAACCGATGGCAAATGTGCCATTGCCAAAATCATATTCCACCCACATGCCGCCTGCGGATTCCATCGTCGGCTTGAGGCCGAGCGCACCTTCATAAAACTCGCGCGCGCGCTTGATGTCCGTGACCGGCGTGCCGGTGAATGCGATTTCGGTGAACATAAAATTGAAACGTCATGGTAAAATTTAATTGCCGCGCAACTCAATCTTTTTCATCAGCCCGCAATGTTCCCAATTTGGCGGCGCAAATCGGATTCAGAATTTTTGCGGAAGCGAAAGCGCGCTGGCTGCAATTGTGATTGCTTTTAACCGGTTCATTCTTACGATAGCACCGTGCGCTTAAATCTAAAAATGTTCCTGTTGCCGGCGGCATTGTGGATTTCTGCGACGGGTTTCGCGCAACAATACTCCGTGGATTGGTATAAAATTTCCGGCGGCGGCGGCACGAGCACCAATGGAAATTATTCCGTCACCGGAACCATCGGCCAGCCCGACGCCAGCGGCGCGATGAGCGGCGGAAATTATTCCGTCACCAGTGGGTTTTGGAGTTTGATTTCGCTTGTGCAAACCCCCGGCGCGCCGGCGTTGAACATTTCACGATCCGGAAATACGATTACAATTTCATGGCTAAATGTCTCCGGCTGGAGTTTGCAGCAAAATAACAACCTTTCGCTGCCGGCCAATTGGTCCGCCAGCGGTGGCGTGACAACTTCCAACGGAACGAATTCCCTGCAAATCATTTCACCGTCCGGCAATTTATTTTTCCGATTGCAGCATCCGTAATCCAAATGGCGAATTGTTGAATTGCGAATTTAGAATAATTCGACATTCTGAATTCCGAATTCGCAAATGGGCATCGTTGATTTCATTTTGAACCTCGCCGGACTGCTGCTCTGGCTCAATTGGCGCGCCGAAAAAACGGACCCCGTCGGCAAACGCAAACCCGCCACGCTCCTCGGCACGCTCAAACGCGCGGACAAAAAGTCGCGCCACTGGCAATTGCCATCACTCATCGCCAGCCTGATTTTTCTGCGGGCGATTTTTTATTGGCTCGTCGGCTCATCCGCACGTTGGTCGGGCAAATTGGATTTGGGCGCCGTCATTTTATGGTTTCCGATTCCAAATAATTCATTCGCGTCATTCGGAAAGGAAATTTTATTTTCCATTTGCAGCTTTGCGCTCACGCTCGCGATTTTTTATCTCGCGCTTTTGTTGCTCTCGATTTTGGACGGACCCGAACCATTTCGCGCTTCGATTCGATTGCAATTGGCAAATGTTGACCGCTGGCCGCGCTGGAAAAAAATATTTTTGCCATTTGTTGCTGCGGCGACTCTTTGGTGGCTCGCAAGCTGGCTGTTCGCGTGGTTGCAAATTGTTCCGTCGCCTGCAAATGAATGGCATCGGCTTGCCGAATCGCTCATTGTCGGGCTGGCAAGTTATCTCGCGTGGGAATTTGTCGCCGTGGCGTTGCTGGTTTTGCATTTGCTCAATAGCTACATTTATTTCGGGCGGCATCCGTTTTGGGATTTTGTGAACGCGGAAGCGCAAACGCTTTTATCGCCGCTAAAAAAAATTCCATTGCGCTTCGCCAAAATGGATTTCGCGCCATTGATTGGAATTGCGCTCGTGATTTTAATTGCAACGGAAGCCGGAAAACTTCTCGCGTGGCTTTACGGACGGATTTGAAGATTATTTTTTCGGGAATTTGCAGGAAATAACCGCGCCCATTTCTTTTTCGCTGAGAATGGACAGCGTGCCGCCGTGCAACTCCACAAGCCGCTTGGCGATGCTCAAGCCAAGGCCGAGTCCTTGCTGTTCGCGCCGCTTGCGCTCGAA
The DNA here is from genome assembly GCA_021323835.1 of Verrucomicrobiota bacterium. Lineage (GTDB taxonomy): Bacteria > Verrucomicrobiota > Verrucomicrobiia > Limisphaerales > UBA11358 > UBA11358. The sequence continues at coordinate 15,928 of JAJPKI010000220.1, forward strand.
TTGCATGTAAGCGCCGATGTGCGTGGTTTCTTCTTGCGAAAATCCGCAGCCATGGTCGCTGAATGAAAGTGTTATGGAACTTGGTGCGGTTGAAAGCGAAACGCGCACGGGCGCGCCGGTTTTGGAAAATTTGAAAGCATTCTGCGTGAGTTCGTCCACAATTTTGCTCAAATAATCATCCACCACCGGCACCGCGACGTCGGCCAATTCAAAAGACAAGTCTGCGACGCGTCCGGCGTGCGTCGCCTGCATCGTCGCGTGTTTTTTTATCAATTCAACCGGATGCTCGGTTTTGCCATGTCGCAACGTGTTCGCATGCTTCGGGTCGGCCGCAATCATTTCCAGTTGGGAATAAATCAGAAAATTTTCAATGAGCCGCGCAAGCCGTTCGCTGGACTGATGAATTTCCTGCCCGATTTCGGCGATTTCATTTGGCTTGAGTGTGCTCGAAGAATGCGCGAGCAGTTCGGCATTCGAAATGATGCCGTTGAGCGGCGTGCGCATTTCGTGCGGCATCATCAGTGAAATGTTGTCGCGCAAATGACGCAATTTTTTTTCCGCTTCGTCGCGAATCGTCTGCGATTTTTTCAAGCGCGCTTCCACGGCGGCGTAAAGCGCGTCGGTCGTAAATGGTTTGGGCAAATAATCGTCCGCGCCGAGTTCCATGCCGTGCCGCATGCTCGCGCTGTCGGCGAGGCCGGTCATGAGGATAAATGGAATCGCGGCGGTCGAAGGATTTCTGCGAAGCTCGGCGAGGGTGGAATAGCCGTCCACTTTGCCCATGTTGATGTCGCAGAGAATCAAATCCGGCAATTCTTTTTTGGCTTTTTCCATGCCTTCCGTGCCGTTGGCGGCCTCGGAAACTTCAAAGCCTTTCTGACGAAGCGCAAGATTCATCATCTCCCGCAACCATTCCTCGTCATCAATTACGAGAATTTTTTTCATTCAGGAATTGTCCAATACAAGCACAATTCATACCCGCAACTATGCGCCAACAAAATTTCAAGCCGGTGAACGCGCAAAATTATTTCCGCCCTTCAATTGGAACGTAATGGTTCAACGCCGCGCCGTTGTAAATCTGTCGTGGACGGCAAATGCGGCTTTTCGGTTCGTCCATGATTTCTTTGTAATTGGCAATCCAGCCGGGCATCCGGCCAATCGCGAACATCACCGGGAACATTTCCACCGGAATCCCAATCGCGCGCATGATGATGCCGCTGTAAAAATCCACGTTCGGATATAATTTGCGCTCCACGAAATAGGAATCTTTGAGGGCAGCTTCTTCCAAATGCTTGGCAATGTCCAGCAACGGGTCACTAATGTGCAATTTTGTCAACACTTCGTCGCAGGATTTTTTGATGATTTTTGCGCGCGGGTCGTAATTTTTGTAAACGCGATGGCCGAAGCCCATTAATTTCTTGCCGCTATTTTTGTCTTTCGCCGCCGCAATGAATTTTGAACCGTCGTCGCCGGTCTTATGAATTTCATCGAGCATTTCCAAAACCGCCTGGTTCGCGCCGCCGTGCAACGGCCCCCACAATGCGCAAACGCCCGCCGAACAGCTTGCAAATAAATTCGCCTGCGATGATGCGACCATGCGCACAGTCGAGGTCGAACAATTTTGTTCGTGGTCGGCGTGCAGCAGAAAAATCAAATCCAGCGCTTTCGCAATTTCCGGTTTGATTTCGTAATCTTCATACGGCATGGAAAACATCATGTGCAAAAAGTTTTCCGTGAACTTGTAAGCCTTCTTCGGATAAATCAGCGGCAGCCCGTGCGATTTGCGATACGAATACGCCGCGATGGTGCGCGTTTGTGAAATCAATTTTGCCGCAATCGCTTCAAACTCTTTCACCTTGCCCCATTGCCAGCGCATGACTTTTTCGTCGAAACAGCTCGCCGCATTAATCATTGCCGAGAGAATCGCCATCGGATGCGCTGTGGACGGAAATCCTTCAAAATGAAATTTCATGTTCTCCGGCAGAAAAGAATTTTCCGTGAGCAAATCGGAAAATGTTTTCAACTGCGCGCGCGTCGGCAAATTGCCGTAAATAATCAAATAGGCGGTCTCGACAAAATTGGATTTGTCCGCGAGTTCTTCGATGGGAATTCCGCGATAACGCAAAATGCCTTTGTCGCCGTCAATGAAAGTGATTTTGCTGACGCACGAGCCGGTGTTGCCGTAGGCTTCGTCGAGCGTGATGTAGCCGGAATTGGCGCGCAGCGATGAAATGTCCACGGCTTTTTCGTTTTCCGTGCCCGTGACCGTCGGCAGCGTGTAAGACTTTCCTTCCAATTCCAGTGTTGCCTCTTTACTCATGCGTTTGATTCCATTGATAAATTCGTTGGAAGAATTTGCCGATGAAACAAAAACTTGGCAAGCCGCGATTGCGAAATTGTTGGATAAGCAAATCGACTGACAATCATTAAATTTTTCAAAATCGCCGAAACGATTTCGCTGGCGCGACGTTAAAATTTGTGACTCAATGGCGACAGTTGAAATCATGAAGCGTTGGGCAGTTCTTACCGTTTTGCTTTACGCGCTGGCATTGCTGGCGCTGACCGTGCCGCTCATTTTGCTCGCCTTCGCCGGCAAAGGAAGTTTCACGGTCAAAACGGCCGCGGAAATTTATTTGCAATGGGGCTATTGGCTCTGGCTCGCCATTCTCGTCGGCGGGCAAGCGTTGCTCCTGCTGCTGCCGCTCAAAATTACTGAACGTCGTTTCATCCCGCGCCGTTCGCTGAAGGTTCCGTGCATCGTCACCGCGTTTTTGCTCGCGAATTTATTATTCGCAGGAATTCTTGATGTCCTTTGCGCTACTTTTCGCGAAGAAGGCATAAATGTTTTTAGCTACCTCGTGCCGTTCAACCTCGATTTAGATCACCCGAAAACAATTGAAGTTGTCGTCTCCGCCATCGTTACGCTGCTCGCGTTTTGGGTGATTTGGACAATTGTCTTTCGCCATTTTGCCGATAGCGACGACCCGGACTCTTTGCTCAAACGCGTCGTGCGCTGGCTGCTTGCTGGAAGCATTTTGGAATTGCTCGTCGCCGTGCCGAGCCACGTCATCGTGCGCCGTCGCGACGATTGTTGCGCGCCAGTTGGAACGTTTTGGGGAATTGCGACTGGCATCGCCATCATGCTGCTTTGCTTCGGTCCGGGCGTTTATTTTTTGTTTGCCGAAAGATTTCAACGACTCAAGCCGAAATCGCCAGACGCGGAAAAATAAATTCCGCGCGACAAAAATCTTTTTCTTTCCCGCGCCA
>JAJPKI010000301.1 GCA_021323835.1 Verrucomicrobiota bacterium
AATTACTGCGCTGGAATTGTAGTGGGATCAAATGGCAATTTATTTTGAGAATGAATCAGATTGCCTGCTGAATCGACCAGCGTGCTCGTAACAAAGACAAGTAAACGAGATTTGCCATCATTGGAATTATTAGGAGCAAGAACAATGGTTTGACCATCCCAGATGTTCACATTCGCAAGCAAGCTTTCGGGCGCGCTGACCATCACTGTCGTTTTTAGCGTGTAGCCGTCGTCCAATAAAGTTGAGACTAAATCCACAGTGGTATCGCCGCTGCTCATTTGTGTTTGTCTCCCGCTCAACGTCACAACTGACGGCCCACTCAACGTCGTTGCACCACTTGATTTTAATGATAATCCGCGCAGTAATAATGAAGTTTGGGCGGGGAACATGATTTCGACTATATTTTTTTCCTTTGTATCCACAACCGCGCCTGACTTCAAAATAGACTCGACATTGCTTTCGGGCACTTTAATGAAATAGGCCCTGCTATGAACTTGCGGTGGTGCGTAAGCCAATTGTTGGACAATTTTTTCAATAGCGTTCAAATCGGAGGCGGTTGCTTTAACAAACAAAAGACTTTGGGCGTCATTGTAAGCAATTGATTTCGGCGGACGAAAATCAATGCCTTTCGATACAAAATAATCACTCGCCATTTGCGACACCGGTTCAGCTGAAGAAGTTCCGGCTGCTTTTTGCAAATTTGCAATAAATGTCCTTGCGTCAACTTTGAAGGTGCGCATTTCAAGTTTTGGCTGCGGCCGACTTATCGCTTTAATCACAATGGTGCTAGTTGTCGCCGCAAGAACAACCGCCACGCTGACAACAACTGCCGTCTTTGCTTTAGTCCATGCCATAATTTTCAATGCTCCTTTGATAAGGGTTAGGGTTGAAGCTGAAACCGCCGCGCCCTTGGCCAGCGCAACGGCAGTTGTGGTCTTAATCAAAGCCGCAGGCGCAGCTTGAACCGAGTTGGCAGAAATAGTTTCGGCAATTTTTGCCGTCGCACCGGTCACTCCATGCTTCGCAAAAATGACGCGCAATTTTTCCAGCGCGCGTCCAATGCGTTTTTGCGCCGCATCTTCTTTCATGCGCAGGGCTTCGGCGATTTCCTTTGCCGATTTATTTTCAAAAAATTTCAGCACCAGCACAGCGCGGTCGGTTGCGCCCAATTTATTCAGCCCGTTGTCCAACAACGGCGCCAGTTGCGCCCAAATATTTTCTTCAGGTTCATTCAAAATGGATTGCATGTAAGCCTCCTGTTCGCGGATTTGGCGGCGGCGTTGCGCGCGCAGTGCGTTGATGGCCGCAAAATGTGTCGCCCGATAAAGCCACGCAGAAAGAATCGTGTTCGGTCGTAGCTTCGCGGCTTTTTGCGCGAGGACGATGAACACGGCTTGCGTGATTTCCTCCGCCAAATGCGCGTCGCCCACCTGCCTTATCGCCGCTGAATGGACATGATGGATGTGCCGTTGCACCAGCGCGGCAAAAGTTATCTCTGATTGACTGGCGGCGTATTCGCGCACCAACATCATGTCATCGGGCGTCATCACCTATTACACAGCCGCAAAACGGGAAAGCGGACAATGAAAATTTTCACTTATCGTTGCGCTGGATTTGAGCGGAAAAATAGTTTTGCGGGTGAGACTTCGTAATTGTTACTTTCTCCGCGATGAATTTCTCACTTGAAGGAAAAAATGCCGTCGTCACCGGCGGCGCGCAGGGACTTGGACAAGCGATTTGCGGCGCGCTGGCCAAAGCGGGTTGCAACGTCGCCATTGCCGACATGAAAGAAGAGGCGGCGCAGGCAACGGCTGCGGAAATTTCCAAAGCGACCGGACGCAAAGCGTTTGCGATGAAGACCGACGTGACGCAGGAAGCGGACGTTGAAAAATTGTTCGACCGCATGGTGAAAGAATTTGGTCGCGTGGATATCGTCGTCGCCAACGCGGCGATTTTGATTGCCGAGCCGATTGCCGAGGCGAACGCGGAAAAATGGCGCGCGGTGATGAATGTGAATCTGTTCGGCAATTTTCTGACGATGAAGCACGCGTGTCGCGTGATGAAACCGCAGAAGCGCGGCGTCATCATCCAAATCAATTCCAAGTCCGGCAAAAAAGGCAGCGCGGCGAATTCGGCTTACGCGGCGACGAAATTCGGCGGCATCGGCCTCGTGCAAAGCGTCGCGCTGGAAATGGCGCCGCACGGCATCCGTTGCAACGCGATTTGCCCCGGTAATTTGCTCGACTCGCCGTTGTGGACGGATGCGAACAACGGTTTGTTCATGCAATATCTCAAGGCCGGAAAAGTTCCCGGCGCAAAAAATATCGAGGACGTGAAGCAATTTTACACGAATCAAGTGCCGATGAAACGCGGCTGCAGTTACGACGACATTTGCAGCACGCTGATTTTTCTCGCGAGTGACGCAGCGAGTTATTTGACAGGAATTTCCATGAGTGTTACGGGTGGACAAGAAATGAATTAAAATTATGCGCCGCGCGATTGTCCAGGATTTGCTCAAGCTCTCGCGCGAAATTGGAATTGAAGCGCGCGGTCTCGTGCTCGCCGGCGAAGGAAATACTTCCGCGAAACTTTCGGACAAAACTTTTCTTGTCAAAGCCAGCGGCGCGGCTCTGGCGACGTTGAAAGAAAATGAAATTGTCGAATGTCGTCTCGCGCCGTTGCTTGAATTGCTCGACGAAAATCATTTGACCGATTCGCAAATTGACGAAGCCTTGATGGCTTCGCGCGTAAATTCAAAAGCAAAAAAGCCGTCGCTTGAAGCGATGTTTCACGCCTATTTGCTTTCGTTGCCGGAAATCCATTTCGTTGCGCACGCACATGCGACGAGCGTGAACCAAATTCTTTGTTCCCCGCGCGCACGGGATTTTGCCATTCACCGCATGATGTCCGACGAAGCCGGTTGTTGCGGCATCGCCTCGGTATTTGTGCCGCATGTCGAGCCGGGATTGAGGTTGGCGCAGGCAATTCGCCGCGAAACCAATTCGTTCATCAAAAAATATCAAACAACGCCGCGCGTCATTCTTTTGCAAAATCACGGCATCATCACACTTGGCAAATGTTGGGAATCAGCGCTCGCCGTAATGCTCGTGTCAGAAAAATCTGCAAAAATTTTCGTCGGCGCGGCGGCACTCGGCGGGCCGGTGTTTTTGTCCGAAACGGAAGCAAATCATTTTGCGAATCGCGCGGACGAGGAATATCGCCGCAAAATGATGAAGCTATGATTTCGCTGCGCGGCAAAACGGCGATTGTCACCGGCGCGAGCCGTGGAATCGGACTTGCGATTGCCAAAGCGCTTGCGCGCGAAGGCGTCAAACTTGCTTTGATTTCGCGGAGCAAACCGCCAGCGAGCGCCAAAGGTAAATTCATCGGATGTGATTTTGCCGATTCAGAAAAAATTCCCGATGCCATTGCCGCCGCGCTGAAACATTTGGGCAAATTGGATTTCGTCATTAACAACGCGGGAATTTTTCTCGAAAAATCCGTGCCGGAAATTTCTTTAGCCGAATGGGACAAAGTTTTACGCGTCAATCTCACCGCGCCGTTTTTAATTTGTCGCGAAACATTTTCACATTTGGTCAAAAGCAAAGGCCGCATCGTCAACGTCATCAGCAGTTCGGCGATGCAAGGCTATTTGCATCAATCCGCTTACTCGACGAGCAAGCACGGATTTCTTGGATTTGCTCGTTCGCTCGCGTTGGAAGCTAAGCCAAAGGGCGTTCACATTTATAATCTTTGTCCCGGCGGTGTGGAAACGGATTTGATTAAAGGCTCGCATCTCGGCGCGCGGCTGAAAGGCCAGCCGATGATTCAATCCGCCGACATCGCGGAAATGGTCGTCTTTCTTTTGCGCCAGCCGGAAAACATTGACGTGCCCGAAATTTTAATCAAACGATTTGACCCGAAGCTGAAATAATTATCGCGGCGTCGCATCGGGCAAACCGCCGTCCACGGGAATGCACGCGCCGGTTGTTGGCGTTTGTCGCGTTGCAAAAAATAAAACTGCGTTGGCGACGTGCTCGGCGGTGACTTTCATCTTGAGCAAATTTCGATTGCGATAAAATTCTTCCAAACCTTTTTCGTCAAGGCCGCGCGCTTTCATCCGGCCGGGACCAACTTCCGCCCAAAGTCCGGATTTGTGCGAGCCGCCGGAAAACACGGCATCGGGTGCAACCATATTGACGCGCACGCCGAGCGGCGCAAATTCAAGGCTCGCGATGCGTGCAAGTTGATGCGCCGCGGCTTTTGTCGCGCTGTAAGCGCCGAAGCCCGCGCCGGGCGCAAATACATTTTTTGTCGAAATCAAAATCACATCGCCGCCAATTTTTTGACGAGCAAAATGCCGTCCGGCTTCGGCTAAAACCAAAAGCGTTCCTTCGACATTGACGCGTTCCAATTTTTGAAACGTCGCCAAATCCAATTCACTCAACGCGCCGGTCGTCGCGATGCCGGCGTTGAGCACGACGATGTCCACGCCGCCCCAGGTCGTGGAAATTTTTGCAAACGCGCTGGCAACAGATTTGGTGTCGGTGACATCCATCGGAATTCCGATGACGCGCTCGGAATCGAGTTTTTGAAACTCGACGACGAATTTTTCAAATTTTTCGCCGGGCAAATCCGTGATGGCAACATAACAGCCGCGTTCGAGCAATCCTTTGCAAATGCCGTAGCCAATTGCGCCCGCCGCGCCGGTGACGATGGCAACGCGGCCAACCAAGCGCGAATCAAAATTGGATTTCGATTTCGGCTTTACGATTTGAAATGCGTCACGCGAAATTTTTTTGCCGGAAATGAATTTCAAAATCGGCGGTTGAAATGGAAAATCGTCATTACCGGTTCGCGTAGCCAATTCGCCGCGCAAAGCCGTTGCGAAGCGAGCAATTTCTTCAAGCTGCGGCGATTTAGCCATTGCGTTTGGATTTCTTTGCGCCCTGATTTTTGAGCGATTCGTAAAACGCGAACGCTTCCTTCGGCTTCGCATTTTCGTGAACGACTTTCGCGACGGCTTGCATCATCGCCGCGGGCGCGGCGCTTTGGAAAATGTTACGTCCCATGTCCACGCCCGCCGCACCTTGTTGAATCGCGTTGTAAGCCATCGTAAGCGCGTCGAGTTCCGGCAATTTTTTCCCGCCAGCCATGACAACCGGCACCGGACACGAGGCAGTGACGGTTTCAAACCCTTCTTCGCAAAAATAAGTTTTCACAAATTGCGCGCCGAGTTCCGCGCAAATGCGGCAGGCGAGGCGAAGATATTGCGCGTCGCGCGTGAGCGTTTTGCCGACGGCGGTGACGGCCATCGTCGGGATGCCCGCCCGCAAGCCCATGTCTACGAGCCGCGTCATGTTATGGACGGAGCGCGTTTCAAATTCACCACCGATGAAAACTTGCAGCGTCACGGCCGCGACGTTCAGGCGAATTGCATCTTCAATGTCCACAACCAATTCTTCGTCGGACAATTCTTTCAAAATGCTCGGCCCGCCACTGCAACGCAGAACAATCGGTTTTGTTAACGACGGCGGAACGGTTGTGCGCAAAATGCCGCGCGTGAGCATGAGCGCATCGGCCATCGGCATGAGCGGGACGATGTTCAAATCAATTCGTTCGAGGCCGGTCGTCGGCCCTTGAAAATAGCCGTGGTCAATCGCGAGCATCAGTGTGCGTCCGCTCGCCGGATTGAAAATGCGCGCGAGGCGATTTTTCATTCCCCAATCGAGCGAACCGGCGCCTTTCAGAAAAAATCCCGGCGTGGCCATCGGGATGTGCTCGAAATAATTTTTTTCCTTCGCAGGTTTTGGCGTGTCGGCTTCTGGCATAATTCGCTCCGGTTAAAGTGCTCAACAGTCTTACTCCACAAAACCATTTAATCAAGCCGATGATTTAATGGAAATCTGCGTGCACAATTTTCATCGTCGCCGCCCAATAAAATGAGATGAATTTGTTTGTCGGCGCAATAGCGTTGGCTAATTTCAAGCGAATCCCAAACGGAGAAAATTATGCGCTACAAAATTTTAATTCCGGTTTTCGTCCTCGCCATTAATGTCTCGCTGCGCGCGGATTCTCCCGCGCCGATGCAATCCAAGCCATCGTCCGCAACGCCGTGCATGGACGTGCTTTATAAATTTACGGCCACAAATGTTCCCGCGCTCGCGCCGGAAGAAGCTGAAGTCAAACCACGCAAAGCGATGACCAATGAGCCGCCGAAAGATTTACCCGGCAAAGGTCTTGCGCAACATCCGATGCTTTTTTGCGGTGAGGGCTACAATAAAATGTTCCTCATCAACAACGGCAAAGTGATTTGGACTTACCAAACCGGCGGCGGCAACGAATATGACGACGTCTGGATGCTCTCGAACGGCAACATCCTTTTCACCCGCATGCAATATCTCGCCATCATCACGCCGGACAAAAAAGTTATTTGGCGATACGATGCCAAAAATTCCACCAACGTCTCCGAGCACACGGAAATTCACGGCTGCCAACCCATCGGCCTCGACAAAGTTCTTTTTGTGGAGAATGGCATCCCGCCGAAGCTCAAGGTGGCGAACATCAAGACCGGCAAAATTGAAGTCGAGCACGACTTGGACTACATCCAGCCCGTTGACCCCAAGACCATTCATCCGCAATTCCGTCGCATCCGCATGATGGCCAATGGCGATTATCTCGTGCCTTACCTCAACATGCACAAAGTCGTTGAATACGATAAAAATTTCAAAGAAGTCTGGACGTTCACGACGAACGACGTGCCGGCGGATATTAAATTGTCGCCGTGGGCAGCCATTCCGTTAAAAAACGGCAACATCCTCATCACCAGCGAAAGCGGCAACGTGCAACTCGAAGTCAATCACGACAAAAAAATTGTCTGGATGTTGAAGAACGAAGATTTGCCGGAGCAATATCAATTGAAACCCGCGCCGCAAAGCGTCACGCGGCTCGCGAACGGCAACACGATTCTTTTCTCGCGCGGTGGCGACGGCAAACCGCAAATCGTCGAAGTGACGCCGGACAAAAAAGTGGTCTGGGTGCTGGAAGATTACACCGACCTCGGCCCCGCGACTGCCGCGCAAATTCTGGACGACCCCGGCATTCCGGAAATTCCCGGACAGTCGGAACATTGAAAATTATTTAATCGAAGATTTCTGACGCGTTCGCAACGAAGTTGAAGCAATCAGCAAACTACGGTCGCGCATTTTTTCCAAAAGCGTGAGTTTCTGTTCAAATGGAAGCGCGGCAAGACGTTTGCGCGTCTTGCGTTTGTCCGCCAGAATTTTTTCCATCAATTCGCTCACTTTGTATCCCAAAATCCACCACCGTGAAAATCACTTTGGATATTCGCGCCCCAAGCTTTTCCCGTTTGGGTATCAACCATAATTGCGAATCCTGCTTGGCTGGGATTACTTCCCGGCGCGACAGAAACTTGATATCTTCCGTCAGAATTAGTTGAATCAGCCGCGCCAATGGCGAGCACGGCTGCGATTCCAACAATCAGTCCAATCGCTGCACTTTTTATATCAATTTGAGTTTTCATTTTCTTATTTGAGTTTGATGTTGTTAATCTTGCCTGGCACAACTTTAGAATCTAATTAGCTCTTTGCTTAAGCCAAGTTCTAAAATTTTACTTAAATGAAACCATTTCAGAAAGATTACCTACTATTTTTTTCGGTTATATTTGGCATTTTTGGTCTTTGGTCGGTTACTTTTCTGATGAGCGAGGGATTTAATAAAAATGCGGTTTGTTTTATCGTAGGCTGTTTTCTATTTATTCTAATTATGTATGGCTGGCTTTTCAGGCGTTAATTTGTGCGGTTAAATCCTTAGGCTATTTCTTGTGAAATGCCGCTGTGACGTTTGAGCGATTGTGATTGACTTCAATCACGATTTGATTAAATTCAATCGCAATCAATCATGCTTAACGGCCATGACAAAGATTTGGCGCATCAACGCCACGACAATCTCCGCGAGTTGATTCGCGGCAGCGGCGTTATTCGCGTCGAGGAGATTTGCCGTCGGCTGCGCGTTTCGCCGGCGACCGTTCGCCGCGATTTGGATGAATTGGAAGCGGCAGGAACAATCCGCCGCGTTCATGGCGGCGCCGTCAGCGTCGAAAGCCGATTGGAAGAGCCTCTGTTCGATGACAAGGCTTCGATTGCGGCGCGCGAAAAAAATCGAATTGCCGAAGCCGCGCTGAAGTTCGTTGAAAACGGCGATACGATTTATTTGGACGGCGGCAGCACGGTTTTGGAATTTGCGCGGCTATTGCGTGAGCGCACGAACATCACGGTCGTGACGAATTCGTTGCGCGCGGCGCATGAATTGGCCGGTCGCGGTCCGCGTTTGATTTTAATCGGCGGCGAATTGCGTCGCTTGAGCCAGACGATGGTCGGGCCGTTGACCCGGTTTGCATTGCAGGAATTGCACGTGGACAAGGCGTTCATGGGCACGATTGGCCTGACGCTCAAAGAAGGTTTGACGACGACCGACCCGAGCGAGGCGTTCACGAAAGAATTTGTGATGAGTCGGGCGCGGCAGGTGATTCTGCTCGCGGACTCGGCGAAGGCAGGAAAAGTTTCGTTCGCGCGTGCGGGAAAAATTGAAAATGTGCACGTGCTCATCACAGACAAACAATTGGACAAAAATTTCGCGAAAGAATTGACGAAGACCGGAATCAAATTGGTAAAAGCATAAACAAAACATTTCAAATTAAAATTATGGCAACAGCAACCTTAGACAAACCGAAACAACCATCCAACAAGCCGGCCGCCGAGGCCACTTCCGAACGGCTTTCGCCAAATTATTTGAGCGACATGCGGCCGAAATTCACGCCGTATGAAATTGATTGCGGAAAAATTCCCGCCTATCGCTACAAAGGCGATTTGAAATCGGAACTCGCCGCCAAAAAAATTACCAAGGCCGAAGCGGTCAATCTGCTCGAGGACATGCTGATGATTCGCGAGCTCGAGGAAATGATTGTCAAGCTGCGCTCGGGCGCGTATGAGCCGATTCGTGATTTCAATTATCGCGGGCCGACGCACGTGTCGGTCGGGCAGGAAGGCACGGCGGCGGGCGCGTGCTCGGTGTTGCATCTGCGCGACAAAATCACTAGCACGCATCGCGGTCACGGCGAAAGTCTCGCGAAAGGCACAGTCGCAATTCGCGAAATGACGGACGAACAATTGAAGGCGCGCGTGCCGCATATCAAATCCGACAAGCACGACGAATTGCTCGAAGCCGCGCTCGAACAACACGTCTATCGCATGATTTGCGAATTGTTCGGCAAGGAAGACGGCTATTGCAAAGGTCGCGGCGGCTCGATGCACATCGCGGATTTTACAGTCGGACATCTTGGCTCGAACGCAATTGTCGGCGGCGGCACACCCATCGCGACGGGCGCGGCCATCGGTTTGCGCTATCAGCGGAAGGATGCGGTCGTTTGTTGTTTCGCCGGTGACGGCGCGTATGCCAACGGCGTCGTGCTCGAATCCATGAATTTCGCGACGCAGATGCAATTCAGTAATCACCTGGCCGAGCACAAGTTCGGTCTGCCGATGATTTTCCTCATCATCAACAATCACTACGGCATGACACATCGCACGGACGACGAAGTGATGGGCGTGAGCCGTATCGCGCGCCGCGCCGCCGGTTTTGCCGACAACAATATGCACGCGGAAATTGTCAACGGCATGGACCCGCTCGCCGTTCGCGACGCCGTGATGCGCGCGACGGAAATTTGTCGCGTGGGTAAAGGTCCCGTGCTGCTCGATTGCGACACGTATCGTTACTGGGGACATTCGTTGAGCGACCCGCGCAACGAATATCGCACGAAGGAAGAAGAAGCCGCGTGGAAATCGGTTGACCCGGTCGAAACGTTCAAAGCGCAAATGTTGGAAGCGAAAGTAGTTTCGGAAAAAGAACTCGCTGCCGTCGAAGCCGCTGTTCGCGACCGTAATGCCCGCGCCGCCAAGCGCGCCGCGGCTGCTGCTGACCCGGTTGCCGGAGACGTCATCAAATATATGTATACGGACACGAAGTCCGAAACTGTTCCGGCGGAATTTGCAAAAGTCGAAGTCATCGCGCCATTGCCGGAAATCAAACGCGTCAACGGCGAGATTACTTACAAAGACGCGATTCGCGAGGCGCTCATCGAAGAAATGAAGCGCGACAAACGCGTGTTGTTCTATGGCGAGGACGTGGCCGATTACGGCGGCGCGTTCAAGGCGACAAAAGGTTTGCTCGAATCATTCGGACGCGACCGCGTTTTCAACACGCCGATTTCCGAAGCGTGCATTTGCGGCACGGGCATCGGTCTCGCGATGATTGGTCTGCGACCGGTCATGGAATTGATGTATTACGATTTCGCGCTGATGTCGTCCGACCAAATCAGCAATCAGGCCGCGAAATGGCATTACATGAGCGGCGCGCAAACCGAAGTGCCGATGGTGCTGCGCGTTTCGGCGGGCGCGGGCAAAGGCTACGGCGGACAACATTCGCAGACGCTTGAATCCATGTTCTGCCACATCCCCGGACTTTACGTCGTTTATCCCGCGACGCCTTACGATGCGAAAGGCATGTTGAAATCCGCGATTCGCGACAACAACCCCATCATGTTCATCGAATCGCAAGGTTTGTATGGCATGAAAGGCGTCGTGCCGGAAAATGAATATCTCGTTCCGCTCGGCGTCGCCGAGGTGAAACGCGAAGGCTCGGACATCACGTTCGTGACGTGGGGACCGCTAGTGCACGATTGCCTGAAGGCCGCGGATAAATTGAAAGCGGACAAAGGCGTTTCCGCTGAAGTCATTGATTTGCGTTCGCTCGTGCCGCTGGACATCGAAACCGTTTTGCGCTCGGTGCAAAAAACCGGCCGTTGCGTCGTCGCCAGCCAGGCGATTCACATCGGCAGTTACACCGGCGAAATTGCTTCGACGATTTCCGACGCAATTTTCGATTACCTCGACGCACCGGTCAAACGCGTCGGCGCCAAGAACGGCATCGCGCCGCAATCGCACATTCTTGAAGCGGCATTTTTGCCGAACGTCAATGATTTGGTCAAAGCCGCCAACGAAATCCTTTAATCGCCGCAAGAGAACGCAAAGAGCACAAAATGGCAAAAAGCTCGCAAGACATTTTGAAATTGTGTGACGTCGTCCGTGAAACGGCTTATGCAATTCATGTCTATCACGGGCACGGCCATTTGGAGAAAGTTTACGAAAATGCGCTCGCGCATCGGCTCAAGAAATTGGGACTCGAAGTTCAGCAACAATATCCGCTGACGGTTCACGATGAAGATGGAACTGTCATCGGCGAATATTTTGCGGATTTGTTCGTGGACAACCAATTGATCGTCGAACTCAAAGCCGCTCGTGCTTGCGCCGAGGAACATATCGCACAAATTCTCGGCTATTTACGTTCATCGCGACGGGAACATGGACTCTTAATCAATTTCGGTTCAGCAAAATTTGAAATTAAAAAATACGTTTTAAGCGAAAAAATTCCGCAAACATCAAAAGTCGCAGCTGCAATTTCTGCTTCTGTGGCCTTTGTGTTCTTTTGCGGCAATTATTTTCGCAGCTAAAAATTATGGCTACTCCAATTATCATGCCGAAGTTCGGTCAGATGACCGAAGAAAGCGCCATCGTCGAATGGCTCAAGAAGGAAGGCGACAAAGTTGATAAAGGCGACATCCTTTTCACCGTCGAGACCGACAAATCGGTCATGGAAGTGGAAAGTTTTGAAGCCGGCACGCTCATCAAAATCGTCGTGCCGCCCAAAGTCAACGTGCCCGTCCAAAGCACCGTCGGATTTCTCGGAAATC
>JAJPKI010000050.1 GCA_021323835.1 Verrucomicrobiota bacterium
ACTTTTGATAATAATATCAAAATAGGCGCGCTCGGTGTTCTCCATTTTCCGGGTCCGGGTGGCGGCGGAGGCAACATTTCCGGCATCAACACAGGCCTTTTGGTTAGCAGCGGTGTTCAGGAAAACGGCAACTTGAGCGTCTTTGGCAATGTTTATTGCAATCCTCCCGGCGAATTTTATGGCACTTTGAACGGCAACGTGAACCAACCGAGCGACAAAAACTTGAAGGAAAAATTCACACCCGTCAATTCCAGTGAAGTTTTGGAACGTGTGGCGAGTTTGCCGATTTCCAGTTGGAACTATAAACAGGATGCCGCGACGCGACACATCGGCCCGATGGCGCAAGATTTTTATGCGGCCTTCAACGTCGGCACGGACGACAAACATATTACGACGGTAGATGAAAGCGGCGTGGCACTGGCGGCGATTCAAGGCTTGAACGACAAGCTCAAGGAAAAAGACGCGCAAATCGAATCGCTGGAAAAACGGCTGGCCGATTTGGAAAAATTAGTCAAAGAAAATAAACCAACTGACAAATGAAATTTTTTCTCGCGTTTATTTTTATTTCATTTTCGACGGCCGCGTTCGCGCAAAGCAGCGGACATTTTGTGATTTCGCGCAGCGTCGTCGCCGGCGGCGGCGCGGTGAGCACGAACGCAAATTTCAGATTAGGCAGCACGATTGGCGAGCCGATTCCGAGTTCAACCAACACAAATGGTGAATTTACGATTCGCAGCGGATTTTGGATTCGACCCGCGCCGGTCGCATTTGCGCCGCGAATTTCCGGAAACAATTTTCTGTTTTCA
This sequence comes from Verrucomicrobiota bacterium, assembly GCA_021323835.1. Lineage (GTDB taxonomy): Bacteria > Verrucomicrobiota > Verrucomicrobiia > Limisphaerales > UBA11358 > UBA11358. Next base: position 807 of record JAJPKI010000050.1, read on the forward strand.
TTTGAAACCGAGCGCGGCGGCATTTACACGGCGCAATACGTGGACTCGCTTTCAAATTTAAGCTGGCAAAATCTTCCAAACATTTCCGGCGACGGCGCAATTAAAACGGCGACAAATTCCGCTTCCACTTCCGCGCGCTTTTATCGCGTCATCGAGCAATAATTATTTTTCAGCGGCTAGCGGCGCAAATTGTCGCGCATCCGGGTCAAAGGCAAACAATTCCGCCGTCGCAATTTTGAAGAACCAGCCGTGCAATCGCAGCGAGCCGTTCGCGAGCCGGTCCTGCACGCACGGATAACTGTGCAAATTGTCGAGCGCAAACAAAACATTTTCCAATGCGGCGGCGATTTCCTGTTCGTCCGATTTTGCGAGATGCGTGTAATCTTTTTTCAGCGTTTCCAGAACGGGCGCGGCAACTTTCAGCCAATCGCGCAAATGCGGCGTCAAATCCGTCAGCGGGGTTTTGCCGAGCAGCGCGGCAATCGCGCCGCATTGTGAATGGCCGCAAACAACGATGTCGCTGACCTTCAAATTTTCCACGGCAAATTCAATCGCCGCTGCCGTGGAATTGGTGTCGCCTTTCGCGCTCGTGGGCGGAACAATATTGCCGATATTTTTGACGACGAATAAATCGCCGGGCTGGCTTTGGGTGATGAGCTCGGCCAGCACGCGCGAATCGCAGCAGGTGATGAACAGCGTGTGCGGATTTTGTCCTTCCTGCGACAGCTTGCGAAACAGCTTGCGATAATTGCCAAACTCGTCGTTGCGAAATTTATGAACACCTTCGATGAGTTGGTGCATTTGTGTTTAGCTTTTTGACAGCGTTTTATTTTTTGCGCGCGATTCGTCGGCAAGTTGCTGTTTAAATTCCATCAACTTCTTTTGCAATTTGTCGTTGCCGGTCGCAAGTATTTGCGCGGCAAGAATTCCGGCGTTCTTCGCGCCATTGATGCTCACCGTTGCGACCGGCACGCCCGGGGGCATTTGCACGATGGACAAAAGCGAATCCATGCCGTCGAGCACTTTGCCTTGAATCGGCACGCCAATGACTGGCAGGGTGGTGAACGCCGCTGTAACGCCGGGCAAATGCGCCGCGCCGCCCGCGCCGCAAATAAAAACTTTCATGCCGCGGATGAGCGCGTTGGTGACATACGCTTCCAAATCCTGCGGCGTGCGATGCGCGGAAATCACCTTCGCTTCGCAAAAAATTTCAAATTGCGCGCAGACATCGGCGGCGGCCTTCATGATTGGCCAGTCCGAGTCGCTTCCCATTAAAATACCGACAAGAGGTTCAATTGGTTTTGGCATGACGCAGAAATTGAAGCAAAAGTTGAACGGTTAGCAAGAAAATCTACCGCTTTTGCTCATAAAAATAAGAAGTCATCCAAATTTTTCCGTCGGAGTTAGTAACAAAGTGCGCGTTTATCGTTCCTGCAAAGCCTTTCAATTTATAATCAAAATGGAATAAATAAAGGCCATCGCCAAAAAATATATTAGTGCCATCGTCGCCCCGAATTTCATCTGCATTTGCTGTTAAATTGCTTCGGATCAAATTGTCATATGCTTGAACAAAATCATTTATGTTATTAGTGCTCGATAGTGTGAAATATGTTTGGAATTCATTCCATTCGTAACGAGGGCCGTCTCCGCAACTGGTTAAACTGCTCTGAGTATATTCGCAATGATAGGTTTCTAGAATTTTTGTTAAATCACTTGCTTGGTTCTCATAAATAACAGAGCCAGTATAATCCGAAGGTGTGCTACAACCCGCTAACAGGAAGATAATGAATAAAATTAATAAATTGGAAGCGCGCACATTTTCGACCCTAAAACTCTGTTCTTCGTTTGGCAAGAAATGATTTGCTAATAAATTTTTTTCGCTTTTTGCGTCCACAAATTTTATCCTCGCGCGATGTCTTTGACTGAAAACTTTTTGCCACATCCCGACGAATTTGTTCGACGCCATATCGGGCCGAACGCCGGCGACGCTAAGGAAATGTTTGCGCTGCTCGGCTACAAAAATTTGGATAAATTGATTGACGCGGCAGTTCCCCAAAAAATCCGCCTTGAGAAAAAATTAAATCTGCCCGCCGCACAAAGTGAATTCGAAGCGCTCGCCGAAATAAAAAAAATCGCCGGCGAAAATAAAATTTTTCGCTCGTTCATCGGCATGGGTTATTACGATTGCATCACGCCGCCGGTGATTCAGCGTAATGTCCTCGAAAATCCCGGCTGGTATACGCAATACACGCCGTATCAAGCCGAGATTTCGCAAGGCCGCCTCGAAGCGCTGCTGAATTTTCAAACGATGGTCAGCGATTTGACCGCGCTCGACATCGCGAACGCGTCGCTCCTCGACGAGGCCACTGCCTGCGCCGAAGCGATGATGATGTCACACCGGCTCAAAGGCGATGAAACACGAAATACATTTTTCGTTTCTGAAAATTGTCATCCGCAAAATATTGAAGTCGTTCGCACGCGCGGGAAAGCGCTCGGCATTGAAGTCGTCGTCGACAATCACGAACAATTTCAATTCAGCGACAAAGTCTTTGGCGCGCTCGTGCAATATCCCGACACGTTCGGCGCGATTCACGATTTCTCCGGCTTTGCGGAAAAAGCGCACGCCGTCGGCGCGATGCTGACAGTCGCTACGGATTTGCTCGCGCTTACGCTCATCAAACCGCCCGGCGAATTCGGCGCGGACATCGCTGTTGGCAGTGCGCAACGTTTCGGTGTGCCGCTCGGTTATGGCGGACCGCACGCGGCATTCTTCGCCACACGCGACGAATTCAAACGCCAGATGCCCGGCCGCATCGTCGGCGTCTCAAAAGATTCGCGCGGCAAACCCGCGCTGCGCCTCGCGCTCGGCACGCGCGAGCAGCACATCCGCCGCGAAAAAGCCACGAGCAACATTTGCACGGCGCAGGCGTTGCTCGCGAACATGGCCTCGCTTTACGCTTGCTATCACGGCGCGGATGGTCTGAAGAAGATTGCGGAGCGGGTTCACCGATTGACCACCATGTTAGTCGCTGGTTTGAAGGCAAACGGTTGTAAAATCACAACACAAAGTTATTTCGATACTGTTTGCGTAAAGACGACAGAACAGTCCGTTGATAAAATTCTGAAAAACGCCGAAGCGTATCAAATGAATTTTCGGCAAATTGGCAAGGAAATCATCGGCATCTCGCTCGATGAAACCACCAGCAAGAGCGATGTAATGAAAATTGTGGAAATTTTCGATCTCAACCGGGTTGCCAACACTTCTGCCATGACGGAATTTCCTGCTTTCACCGTTGCTCGCGCGTCAAAGTTTCTCACGCACAAAGTTTTCAATTCGTATCACTCCGAGACCGAAATGCTCCGTTACATCAAGCGGCTCGAATCGCGCGACCTCTCGCTCACGGCTTCGATGATTCCGCTGGGCTCGTGCACGATGAAGCTGAACGCCGCGGCGGAAATGTTTCCCGTGTCGTGGCCGGAATTCGCGAAGATTCATCCGTTCGCGCCGACGAAGCAAACGCGCGGCTATCAGAAATTATTTTCGCAACTCGAAGAATGGCTCGCGGAAATCACCGGCTTCGCAGGCATTTCGCTCCAGCCCAACGCCGGTTCGCAAGGCGAATACGCCGGCCTGCTCGTCATCCGCGCCTATCACGAATCGCGCGGCGAGCCGCACCGCAACGTCTGTTTGATTCCGACTTCCGCGCACGGCACGAACCCCGCCAGCGCGGCGATGGCTGGAATGCGCATCGTCGCCGTCGCGTGCGACACGAACGGAAATATTGACGTCGCTGATTTGCGCGCGAAAGCCGAGGCGCATAAAAATGATTTGTCATGCCTCATGGTGACGTATCCGAGCACGCACGGCGTGTTCGAGGAAACGATTCGCGAGATTTGCGAAATCATCCACGCGAACGGCGGCCAGGTTTACATGGACGGCGCGAACATGAACGCCCAAGTCGGCCTCACCAGCCCCGGCTTCATTGGTGCGGACGTTTGCCATTTGAATCTGCACAAGACGTTTTGCATCCCGCACGGCGGCGGTGGGCCGGGCGTCGGGCCGATTGGCGTGGCGGAACATCTCGTGGAATTTTTGCCGGGACATTCCGCGGTAGGGTCGCATTGCCAAGGCGACCGGACGGCTCGGCGAGCCGTCCTTACCAAAAACATCGGCGCCGTGAGCGCCGCGCCGTGGGGCAGCGCGAGCATTCTCACCATCTCATGGATGTATATCGCGATGATGGGCGCGGACGGACTGACCGAGGCGACGAAGTTCGCCATCCTCAACGCGAATTATATCTCCAAGCGGCTCGAAAAACATTTCCCCACGCTCTACCGCAGCAACGGCCTCGTCGCGCACGAATGCATCCTCG
>JAJPKI010000335.1 GCA_021323835.1 Verrucomicrobiota bacterium
ATGTCAAATGCATCCACCGTTCGATTTGCGGTGACAGCCATTTGTCCGGAAACCTGGACCGGCAAAATGTCGATGCCCAATTCCCAGCCGAGTTTTGCGTGGCGCCAATACCAATAACTGTCGCCGTAAGCCAAATCGAATCCGATGTTTGGGGCGCTTTCGCTGCTCGAGCTGCTGTTGGCGGAAAACGAAGTTGCGCGATGCATGAGCAGCGAGTTGCCGCTGATTTGCGATGCATTTTGATAGCCCCAATTGCCGGTGAGCCCGCCAGCATTATTTTGGTCGTCGGTCAGCACATAGCCGTCGTCATAAACGCCGGGCGTTCCGCCGCCGGCGGCAAAAGTTCCGGTCGTGCGGAAATCGGCTTTCATGTTGAAACCGGCAAGCATTCCGACACGGAAATGACGCGACCAATCGTAATCTTCAATTTTTTCAAGCCGCCACGAATCGCGCGGCAGATTGTCCGCAGCCTGCGGATTGTTCAGGTCATTTGGCAAAAATTGCGCCGACGCATTCATCGTCGCCGCGGCGAACGCGCAAATGGTTCCGCGCGAAAATATTTTTTGGAAATGGAAATTTATTTTCACGGGTTTAAATAGACGCGATAAAAGCGCGACGGAGAATTGCTCAATGTTTCGGGAGGGCCGTAATCGGTCCACAAAACGAAATTCGCCGACGTATGAAAAGGCGGTTGCGCGACGCGCCAATTGGTCGAGCTTAAATCATCCGAGTAAGCCATCGTGTAAGTGCGATTGGTTTTCGCCGCAAATTCAATCAACACACCTGAAGATATATTTGTGTGGAGCAAAATGGCATTGGTCATGTTGGCGGCCAGCAAATCCGCAGGCACGGACAAATCCGGCGGCGTAATTTCGACGGGATGCAATTGCGAATCGTCGAACGGAAACGGCGAGCGATTCGGAAAAAATTGCAGCGTCAAATTCACAAAATTGGTCGGGCCGATTTGCGCGCCGTGGACGACAAATGGATTTCCGTCGTTCGTGCCGACGGCATTGAACAGAAAATTTGTCAGTCCGGAAACAATCAAACGCGCTGCTTCCACGGCCGTCGTCGGGCTGGTGTTTGAGAGCGTGACGATTTGTTGGAGTCTGCCCGTTTGACGATTGAATACCTGCGACGAACTGGTAAAGGCAATTAAATTGCCCGTGCCGGCGAGAAAATCCGCAACCGTGAGATTTGTCAGCGCGGAATTGTTCGCCGGATTCGGGTCAAGTGTGTTGGTGGAATTCACCGACGCAGAAAAACTCACCGTGCCGCTGTTGGTGACTTGAAAGGTGAGCTGAAAATTTCGCGACGTGCCGTTTGTGACGTTGCCCAATTTCAAAATAATAAATCCATTTTGCAAAACTGGAACCGGATTGCTCGGCGAAAGGCCGAGAAATTCCGCGCCGACAGAATAACTGTTCGTTAAAGTCACGTTCGCCGTATGCGGTCCGGCATTTGTGACCGTAACATGATAAGTAAATTGGTCGTTGCTAAAAATATCCGGCGGAAAACCGCCCAGACTCACGCCGACGTCCGCGAGCACTGCGTTGGAATTGATGACGAATACCGTCACGTTTGTCGAGGCAACATCTGTGACATTTGTGGCCGTCACGGTGACAAAGTTTGTGAGAAAGCCGTTGGTCAGCGGGCGAATCGTCAACGTTTGTTGCGCCGATGTGTTAGTGGCGAGGTCGCCGAAATTTGCGACGGCGAAATTGCCGTTCGTCGTGGACGAATTTGTCAGGGTGAATTGAACGGTGGAAGAAAACAAATTACTTACCAAAACATTTTGCAGATTTGTGCCCGATTGATTTGTCACCGTGATGGTGAATGAAAGTTGATTACTGACGACGACCGGATTTGGCGACGCGGAAACCAAAAGCCCAATGCCTTGCGCATTGGCGCGAGCGCAAAAAAGAAGCGCCGAAAAAATCAGCGCCAGCCTGTAAAAAATTGCCATTGGTCGGAATTAAACGCCGTGAGATTGCAAAAGTTTCAGCGATTTAGCAATTTACTTTTAACCGCGAATTCACGCAAAACGTCACTAATTATGTCGGCAAGCAAATTTATTTTTGCTAAACTCAATTTATGAAATGGAAAATGTTTTCAGTCGCACTCGCGCTCGGCGCGTTTGTTTTCAATGCCGGCGCGTGGGATTACGAAGGCCATCACGCCGTCAACCAACTTGCCATCGCATCGCTGCCAAAAGATTTTGGCATTGAAATGACCGTGAACATTTCCAATCGCATCGCTTATCTCGCGGGCGAACCCGACCGCTGGCGCAATGCCGCCGACATTCGAAAAGGCACTGGCGATTTGCCGTTGGCCAATTTGAACGGCCCCGACCATTACTTCACGGTCGAAGACCTGAAACTGTATGATTTGACGCCCGAGACATTGCCGTCAATGCGCTACGATTTTGTGACGGCCATCGCCAAAGCGCGCGCTGCGCATCCGGAACGATTTCCGGAAATTGACCCGGCGAAAGATTTTGACCACACGCGTTCTCTCGAAGGATTTCTGCCGTGGGTCATTAACGAAAATTTTGAAAAGCTTAAATCGGATTTTTCCTGTCTCAAAACCTTTCGCAAATACGGCACGCCGGAAGAAGTCGCCAATGCGCAGGCCGATTGCATCTATATCATGGGCGTGATGGGACATTACGTCGGCGATGCCGCGCAGCCGTTGCATGACTCGCTTTATTATGACGGCTGGACGACCAACAATAATCCGAAAGGCTATACGCTCGGGCCGGCGACCGGCGGCGCTGGAAAACGAATTCATTCGTGGATTGACGGCGGCTATTTCAAGAAGACCGGAGGCATTCAAGTGGGATCTCTTGTTGGAAAAATTCAAACCGCCAGCGTTCTGCCCAATGCCAAAGACCCGAATGCTTTTTTCCACAACATCGTGGATTTCATCGTAGAACAAAATAAATTCGTTGCGCCGCTTTACGACATGGAAAAAAACGGCCAGCTCACCGGCGAACCGGGTAAAGGCATGGACGGGCGCCCTTTTCTTGAAAATCAATTGGTCAAAGCCGGCCAAATGCTCGGCAACATCTGGTATACTGCGTGGGTGGAAGCGCCGGAAGAAGATGTGTTTCTGAAACAACAGCTTCTCGACCGCGCCGCTGCCACAAATTCCGCACAACCGTAATCAACTTTTTCGGCGCTGAATCAGGAATTGCAGAAATTTAATTGCGGCGACAATTGGATTTGCCATCAGGCAACTTACAACGAACATCCCGAATAAATCCAGCGGCTGCGGAAAATTTCGGACTGCGCCTGTCATTTTCATTTTTGCCCACGCCGGCATAAACAGCGCGTATAAAAACATCAGCACAAATGTCCGGATCGCAATCTTCAACCATTCATTGCTCGGACGAAATAATTCAATGACAGCTTTTGCCAAAATTGCGAGCGACGACGCAATCATTATCGGCAGAAACATTTCCAGCGACATGACGGGCGGCCAAAAACTTAAAAAACACAGTGTCAGGCCAAAGATTAATAAAATCGTCGGCGCATTTTTTGCATTGAGGTGTTTCATAATTTGATTCCTTTCGTTTATTTGTTCGATGAAAGAAGTTTTTGCGACATCCGGCAGCACGCGCAGCCAAAGTTTAAAAATTCCCGCAGAACGCTTCGCGCGCCAGGCATCCCGGCATTGGTCGCGAAACAATTGCGCCATTTGCTCCGAGTAATCGCGCCGATACGATTGCGGATACAGGCGTAATAATTGCCGATAAATTTTTTCGGAAGCGGAAATGATTTTTGGCAATCGTTCCATAAAATTTATGCAATCGCAACGCCGACGGCTTTGGCGGTTTTCACCATTTTCGAATAACGCGAGACTTCTGCGCTCAAAACTTTTTTGCCAAATGGCGTCAATTTGTAATATCGGCGCCGTTCATCGTCTAATTTCGGGTCGGGCCGCTCGTCGGATTCTTCAATCATTTTCGCCGCGAGCAAACGCTTAATCGTTCCATAAAGCGTTCCCGGTCCCATTTTGATTTGTCCGTCCGTCGTTTCCGCGACGTGTTGCATGATGGAATAGCCATGGCGCTCGTCATCCGCCAGCGCGAGCAAAATGTGGAAAATAGCCGGTGTAAGCGGCAGCAGTTCTTCGGGCGATTTTAATTGTGTCGGCATTTGATATATCTATTACGGATATAGTGACGCCGTTGACACGATTTGTCAACCGATTTTCTTAAAAACTTAACTTGCATTGAGGTCGCGCTTGTGAAATCTTTCACAATCTATGGCGCACGCTAAATTACATATTCCGGGTCCGGTCGAAGTCAGCGAAAAAACATTCAAGGCATTTTGCTCGCCGATGATCGGCCATCGCGGCCAGGGTTTCAAAGACCTTTACGCAAAAGTTCAGCCGCAATTGCAGCAACTTTTGTCAACGAAGCAGTTGGTTTATTTGAGCACGTCGTCCGCGTGGGGCGTGATGGAAGGCGCCGTGCGCAATCTCGTTCAGAAAAAAGTCCTCAACTGCATGTGCGGCGCGTTTTCGGACAAATGGTTTGACGTTTCCAAAAAATGCGGCAAGCAGGCCGAAGCATTGCAAGTGGATTGGGGCTCGCCGATTCGCGCCGAAGCAATTGATAAAAAATTGGCGACCGGCGAATTCGATGCGCTCACTTTGATTCATAATGAAACTTCCACCGGCACCATGTCGCCGCTCGCGGAAATTGCCGCGCTCAAGAAAAAATATCCCGACGTGATGTTCATCGTGGACGCCGTCAGCTCGATGACCGCCGTGCCGCTGAAATTTGACGAAATGGGAATTGACGTGTTGCTTGCCGGAACGCAAAAGGCGTTTGCGTTGCCGCCGGGACTGGCCGTCTTTGTTGCATCCCCTGCTGCACTTGCCAAAGCGGCGACGGCGAAAGACCGCGGTTATTATTTTGACTTCGTCGAGTTCCAAAAAAATGCCGAGCAAAGCATGACGCCGAGCACGCCGAGCATCGCGCACATTTACGCATTGAGCAGCAAGCTGGACGAATTTTTTGCCGAAGGTTTGGAAAATCGTTACGCGCGGCATAAAAAAACGAACCAAATGACCCGCGACTGGGCGGCAAAGCACGGTTTTAATTTATTTCCCGAACGCGGATTTGAATCGCTCACTCTCACTTGCATTAGCAATGGCGCAAAGCCCGGCGGAAGAACGGTGGACGTCGCGAAATTACAAAAGCTTGCAAAGGATGCCGGATTTTTAATTGACGGCGGCTACGGAAAAATCAAAGGCACGACGTTCCGCATTTCCAACATGGGCGATGAAACGGAAGCGACGATGAGCCAATTATTCGCCGCACTCGATAATGCGATAAAAACGCTTTGATTTTTATCGTTTCAATTTTCAGCCGTCGCAATGCGGCGGCTTTTTTGTTTTCGCCAACTTGTTTTGAAATCAAATTCGCGCTATTCTTCGCGCGAGTGAGAGAAAAATTGCACAAACTGTTGCCGGTTTTATTCATCGTCGTGCTCGCGGCGTCGCGAATCCCGGGATTGTTGCCGCAAAATTTCAGCGTCGTTTATGCGTTCGTGTTTTGCGCGGGAGTTTATTTTTCCAAACGCATTTCCTGGTGGCTGCCATTCGTGGTGCTCCTAGCCACAGACATCAGCCTTAATTTTTATTATCAGCACAAATATCCTGACGACAATGTTTGGAGCGCAGCGAATCTGGCAAATCTCGGTTTCAATTACGTTGCCTACGCCGTTTTAATTTTTCTTGGCCGCTGCTTCAACCCAAAATCATCCTTCACGTCGCTGCTCGGCGGCGGAATTCTCGGCGCCATTTTGTTTTATCTCATCACCAATACCGCATCGTGGTTTTTCAATCCCGAATACACAAAAAATCTCGCCGGCTGGATTTTGGCGCTGACCAAAGGCACGAGCGGCTGGCCGTCGACGCTGGAATTTTTTCGCAGCACATTGTTGAGCGGCGGATTGTTCACGGCATTATTTGTCGCGGCGGAAAAATTAACTTCATCCGCCGAATCGCCTGCCGATAAAACCGCCGGCGCGCGCGAGCCGGAAGCGGAAACCGAACCGCAAGAGGCCGAAGCGTGAAAATAGGCGTCATTTCCGACACCCACGGCTATCTCGACCCGAAAATTTTCAAACTGTTCGCGGGCGTCGAGCATATTTTGCACGCGGGCGACATCGGCTTTGCCTCCATCATTTTGGAATTGGAAGAAATCGCTCCGGTCACGGCGGTTTATGGAAACACGGACGTGGACATGCCGTTCAAGGAAACGGAAGTCATCGAAATCGAGCGGCAAAAATTTCTCGTGCATCATATCGTCAATCCGCTTTCACCCGGCGAGCGCGTGAAAGAAAAAATTTTGCGCGCGCAGCCAAACGTCGTTGTCTTCGGGCACACGCACAAGCGATTTAACGAAACGCTCGGGGACATTTTATTTTTCAATCCCGGTTATTCCGGCAAACCGAAATTCAATGCCGAACGCAGCCTGGCCATTTTACATTTGGGGCCGAAAGAAATTCGCGCGGAATTTATGCCGTTGTGACCCTGAAAGATTCTATACAATTTCACTTAACAAGCGAAACGGCACAGACTACTTTTCCCTCATGAAAATCAAATTGTTTCGCCACTTCGCCCGACTGGTTTTGTTCAATGCGGCTTTGTTGGTTGCTGCCGGTTGCGCCACCAGTAAACGTTCTTACAACGACGATTACGGGCAAAATTTGCCGACGTCGCCGAAATACGTCGTGGAAAATCAAAATGATTCGCACTTCAAAATCACCGTCACACAAGGCTCGCCCGCGACCGGCGCGCAACGCGCGATTTATTTGAAGGAAGCAGCAGCGACGATTGCCAAGACTGAAGCGACAAAGCGCGGCTGGCAGAGTTGGGACATTGATTACATTCAAGAGCGCGACAACGGCTGGCAGCACATCATCGTTGGTGAAGTCACGCGCAGAAATTCGCCGCAGCTAAAATCGAATCCGTAATCGGCGAAATTATTCCACGCGCTGCCACATTTCTTCAAGGGAAGAATTTTTGCCCGCGCCCATTTGATAAAATTTGTCACCGTCCACGCGCACTTTGAATTTCGGATGTTTGCCCAAATAGCGCGTCATCATGCCCGTCGCGTCTTCGATGGATTCTGTGTAATTATCGCCGCGCAATTCGTAATGCCCGCTCGCCGAATACAATAAATTCGAATCGTTGTCGTAAGTGGCAATTGCCCAATTTGTCAGCGTGAACGTTTTGCGAAAATCCTGCGGCGATTGCATCAAAACAAAATCGCCGGTCATTGACGATTTTGTGCCGGCTAATTGCCACGTGCCAACCATTGCGTTGCGCAAATCGGTTTCATTTTGCGGCGGCGTGTGCAGCACGAAATACTCGACCGGATTGTCCTGCTTTAATTCCGCCAGCGCCTGTTCCTGCGCGGCCTTTTTGTGCAATTTGAAAATCGCAAATCCAATTCCACCGAAAATCAAAATCACCGCCAGCGCAATCGAGCCGATAATGATTACCATTTTTGTTTTGTCGGACGTCATAGGATTTGCATCGATGATTTTGCATCTGTCGCCGCTCGTCAATGCGGATTTATTCTGCATTGTGCAAATGTATTTTTCAAATTGCGCAACGCGGCGGCGGCGCATTTGTTTCAAAAATTCCGTTTGGAATCTTAGCAATTGAAAAATTTTACCGAATTTGCAAATTGACCGGACGAATTGCGATTGTTAGCTTCGCACCGTTTATGCCTAGACATACCATTTCAGTTTTAGTCGAAAACAAGTTCGGCGTGCTCACGCGCGTGGCCGGGCTGTTCAGCGGGCGCGGCTACAACATTGACACGCTCAACGTCGGCCCGACGCACGACCCCGACCTCTCGCGCATGACCATCGTCACGCACGGCGACGAGGCGACGCTCGAACAAATCGTCAAGCAGCTCAACAAATTGCCGGACGTCATCAAGGTGCAGGATTTTCGCGACGGCAGCGAATACGTTGACCGCGAGCTGGTGCTCGTGAAAGTCGCGGTGGATTCCAAATCGCGCGCCGAAGTGATGCAAATCACGGACATTTTCCGCGCTAAAATCGTGGACGTGCAGCCGAAGTCGCTGACAATTGAAATTACCGGCACGGATAGCAAAGTGGAAAAATTTCTCGACCTGATGAATTCATTCGGCGTTCAGGAAATTACGCGCACGGGCAAAGCGGCGTTGCCGAGAAAGTAATTTATGCCGGACGCAACCAGCCACATCCAATATGTTTATGGTGACGATGGCGCTGTGGCGGGCGTTGCAATTGGTGTAAACCTC
>JAJPKI010000334.1 GCA_021323835.1 Verrucomicrobiota bacterium
TCCTATTTCAAATCGTAGCACGCCCACAAATGGATGCGATGAAACACGCGGTCGCCGATTTTCACGTCCTGTTCGCCAAGGTCTTTGGTGGATTCAAATTGTCCGGCAATTTCCGGCGGCAAAGTTTTGGGCGCCGGCGTTGTGCGATTGATTGGCTGATGCGCCAGCCATTTCCAAACCCAGCCGTTTTCGAGTTTGTAAAGGTCGGCTTCGGAAACGTAAATGGCATTTTGTCCTTTTCGGCTGGCGAGATAATTATATTCCGGCCAGAAATAAAATTGGTTTTTCGGTTCGTTGAAGTCCGCGGAATAAACGAGAGGCAAAGAACTTTTTGCCTCTTGTCGCGCTTGCGGAATGTAAAATGAATAAAGCCCGGTGAGTCCATAATGGCCGCAAATGATAAAGGCGGATTCGCCGCCGGACTGCAATTGCTTGCGCGCCGTTTCAGCGAGCGCGGCGGATTGTGACCAGCCGCGCGCACGTCGCGACGGGTCCATTTCGCCGGGCAGCGGCGCAATGAGTTTGGAAATCAAATTGCTTTGATACATCGCAGCGACGGCGAAAATTCCCAGCGCAACGCCGGCGATGAAAACTGGTTTTACAAATCGCCAGCCACTGGAAAATTTTTCATTCCAATAGGCGGCCATTAAACAAAATGCGGGAACAATGGCAGGCGCAATCCAGTTCGGCAGGATGCGCGAATGAAAAGACCAAAGCAGATGGCCGAGCAGCACCGGCGCGCTCATGCAAAAAAAATAAAGCCACAGCGGGCGGTCGCGGCGAAATTTCAAGCAGGCCGCGAGCGCCCAAATCATGCCGATGAAAAAAAACGGATTGAGCAGTGCAAATTCATCCAGCAGGAAATCGAGCGCGCGGATTTTAATTTGTGCGCCGACACCGGCATTGCTTGCGACGTGCGCGGCGGTTATCCAGTTATGCTGGGAATTCCACAGCACGACGGGCAGCGTGCAAATCAGAAAAATTCCAAGCGCGAGCCACGGGCCGGGTTTTCGCAAATGAATCCGCGCTGACGGCCAAAGCGCGAAAAAAATCCCGAAGCAAATAATTTCGTAAACGGCGCTGTATTTGCAGAGAAAGGCGAGGCCCATCGCAAGGCCGACGACGAGCCAGTCGCGAGTTTTTCCGTCCGGTTGCAACGCGCGCCACCCGACAAGCATCGCCCACGTCCAACAGAGGACGAGCGGGGGGTCGATGGTCATCAGAATCGTGCCGAGGCCGAGCAGCGGCGTGGCGGTGACAATGAGCAAAAGAAAAAAAGCGGCGCGGGAATTGACTTCGCGCGCAAAAAATTTGAGGACGATAAAACTTAAAATAGCGGCGAACAGTGGAGAAAAAAATCGCACGCCGAATTGTGTGTCGCCGAACAAATGCGTTCCGACAAACTGAATCAACGCGATTCCCGGCGGCTTGCTGTAATACGACAGCGCCAGATGCTTTGACCACGTCCATTGATACGCTTCGTCCTGGCTTAATTCGATTGTGCCGCTGGCAAGATAAATCCAGCGGCCGATGAGCATGATAAAAATTAAACTGTAGCCGAGATAAAGCCATTGAAGTTCCGAATTTCGAATTTCGAGTGTCGAATTTTTTAATTCTGGATTCAGCAAATCCGGCAATCGCGCGTGCCACGCCGGAAAAAACTTTTTGCCGATGCAACCCCAAATCATTTGCAGCGCGATGGCAATTGCCGCAGCGTAACCGGCGCCGAGGATTGCGCCGGCCAAAACGTCTGACGGATAATGCACGCCGTTGTAAATGCGCGAAAAGGAAACGGCGCAGGCCATCGCAAATGCCGGCACGATGAGCCAAAGTTTTTTCCGGTAAAAAAGAAAAATAATCATCGTGGCGGCGAACCAATTGGCCGCGTGCGCCGACGGCATGGAGCCGGAATTGGTTTTGCCGATGAGAACATTTGCATCGGCCAGCGCAATGCACGGACGCGTGCGGGCGATGGCGTGTTTAATCGTATTGATGATAAGCGGGTCGCCAATCGCAACGACGGCGACAATTAAAAGCGCGCAAATTCGCGCGCGGCCATTTCCAAAAAAAATTGCGGCCAGCACGGCGAGAACGGCAGCCGGCACAAAAAATTTCATTGCGCCGTTGCCGCCGCTCAAAAGCGGCATGAGCCAGTCGAAGAGCGGGTTGCTCAACGAATGGTTGATGAAATAAAACAGGCGCGTGTCGAGCGCTTGCAGCCAGTGCATCGGAAAATTTTAGCGGAAACCGGAGATTTGGAAAAGGAATTGCGCGCTAAGGCAACGCCACCGTGGCGCGTGCCTGCAGCCATAGCAAATCCGGGTCGTCGGATGCGACGGAAATAAAATTATATTTTGCGGTCGCCACGCCGGATTGCTGTTTGAATTGTGTGTCCGGGCTGCGCCAGCGATGAATTTCCGCGTGGCCGTCGGCAAAAGTAATTGGTCCGTTGCCGCCATGAAAATTTGACGGAAGTTCAACCATATAATCTTGCGTGAATGACACGCCAAAAAATCCATCATCCACGCTATCATCACGTTCGTCCACAAAAACAAAAGCATCGGTTGGTTTGAGTTCAACGAAGTCAGTCGTTTTTTTGAAATACTTGAATGCGCCCCCAAAAGGGTCGGGACGATTTGTATAACCCATCCAACCGTTCATCGCAACGGTGCGCGCGAGCGGAAAAGTGCTGCCGCCTTCTTTGACTTCAACATGACTCGCGGGGCAACGATAAATCGCTGCGACTTTTGTATATTGGCCGAGCGACGACCATTGCGAATCGAGAAAAAGCGCCGTGTTGGTGTTGTCGGAATTATTTGCGACCGTTGCGTCTTCCCAACCGGTCATCCAGTTGAACGGACCGCGCACGCATCCGTTCGAGCCGGCTTCCATCCACCAATTGTTGCCGGGAATGAAATCATTGTTTTCATCCGTGTATAATTGCCAGCCGAGCTGCAATTGTTTCAAATTACTTTGGCATTGAATGCCTGTGGCGCGTGCTTTGGCTTGGGAAAGCGCCGGAAGCAACAACGCCGCGAGAATCGCGATGATGGCGATGACCACCAACAATTCCAGCAGCGTGAAAGCGGATTGCCTCCGCGGATTTTTCATGCCCTCTGATTTTCAATAAACGACGAGCGATTTGACCTTGCAGCCTTTTAATTTATCGCGGCCGTTCAAAAATTTTAATTCGATGAGAAAACTGACCTCAACAATTTTCGCACCCAATTTTTTTACGAGTGAAATTGCGGCGCCGGCGGTTCCGCCCGTCGCGAGCAAATCATCCACGAGCAAAACCTTTGAGCCGGGTTTGAGCGCGTCAATGTGCATTGCGATTGTTGCCGAGCCGTATTCAAGAGCGTAATCCTGTTCGTGCGTTTTGTGCGGCAATTTTCCTTTTTTACGGACGGGAACGAAACCGGCCTGTAATTTTATCGCAGCAGCAGCGGCAAAAATAAATCCGCGCGCATCAATGCCCACGACGGCGTCCACCGAGCCGGGCTTGTGGCCATCGCACAACAAATCAATCGTGCCGGCGAACAATCGCGCATCGGCGAGCACGGGCGTGATGTCTTTGAATTGGATTCCGGCTTTCGGAAAATCGGGAACATTGCGAATCGCTTTTTCAATTTCAGCGGGCGTGACTTGGGACATTTATAATTCCTTGTTTTTTTGGGCTTCGAGTTTCTCAATCATCTTCCGAAGTTTTTTCAGCGCGAGATTTTGGATTTGCCGGACGCGTTCGCGTGTGACGCCAAATTTTTCGCCGACTTCTTCCAAAGTTTTTTCCGAGCCGCCGTCGAGGCCAAAGCGATAAGTCAAAATCGTCGCTTCACGTTCGTCCAAATGCTTCACCATTTCCTGCAACATGCCGGTGACGGTTTTATCTTCGAGATTGTCGTAAGGCGACGTGGCATTTTCATCTTCGACCACGTCGGCGAAATTATTTGATTCATCATCGCCAATTGGCGCATCGAGCGAGGCAGGACGAATTGCGGCGAGGCGCATTTGACGAACGCGCGCGGCGGTCATGCCGAGTTCATCGGCCAATTCTTCGTCCGTCGGTTCGCGCCCGAGTTCTTCCTGTAATTTCATTCCCACGCGGCGCATCTTGGAAATCTTGTCCACAAGATGCACAGGCAGGCGAATCGTCTTCGATTGATTTGCGAGCGCGCGTTTGATGGCTTGCTTAATCCACCACGAGCCGTATGTGGAAAGTTTGCCGCCTTTTTTCGGGTCGAACCGCTCGACCGCTTTCATCAAACCGATGTTGCCTTCGGAAATCAAATCGAGCAGGGGAAGGCCGATGCCTTCGTAGTCGCGCGCAATTTTCACGACGAGACGCAAATTCGCCTTAATCATTTGCTCGCGCGCTTTTTTGTCGCCCTTTTTAATTTTTGCGGCAAGTTCGATTTCTTCCTGCGGCGTGAGCAATTTTACTTGCCCGATTTCGCGCAAATAAAGTTTGATGGCTGTGTCGCCGTTGTAACGTTCGGCTTCCTGCCGCAGAAAGGTCGTTGTGTCGCCCTCGGATTTTTTTTCCGGAGCCGGAAGCTGTTTTAAAAATGATTCGGCTGAAGGCGCAGGAATCTTTTCGCGCCGCGAATTTTTGACCACCTTTGGTCGTTGCGTTTTAACCGCCATAGATTGCAGATGCACAAACCTTAAGCGCGAAAAAAAATCTCGCAAGGAAATTATGAGAAGCACACGAAAAAGGCGCAAAAAAGAATTGACTATTAGAAAACAAAATGAGATAACGTCTTCCATCGAAGGAATTTGTAAGTAACCCTAAATAATAAGTTCGTCTGTTCACATGAAAACTCATACGCAATCATTGTCTCTAGCCGTTATTGTTACGGTTTTCGCCGTTTTTTCAGCTTTAGCTCAGCCAAGTTATTTTCCAACGGCATATCGTTATCCGTCTAACGCCGTGCAGTTGCAGGTTGCGAATTTGTCGGCGACAAATTTGAATTTGTCTCTGAATGGAACTCTGTTTGGCGTCGAGTATGAATTGTTGAGCAAGCAATCTTTGAGCGACGCGGCATGGATTTCTGAGGGAACTTCCGTCGGCGCAGCGGACACAAATTCGACGACGGCGAACATCGCTTTGGCGAATCGCACGAACGTTTTATTTTTGACCACGCGTTTCCCGCAAATCGGCGGATTGAAACTTTGGCTCGCCGCCGATTTATTTGCGCGAACAAATAATTCTTTGCCCACGAACAACACGTCGGTTTCGCTTTGGCCGGACTTAAGCGGAAATTCCAATAACGCCGTTCAAAATTCCGGTTCCAGCCAGCCGATTTACTTTACCAACGGCGTCAACGGCCGGCCCGCCTTGCAATTTAATGGCTCCAGCGACAACTTGCTCGTGCCGACCGCGGCGGGAACAAATGATTTCACTATTTTCCTCATCGCTCAAACGGCGCAGCCGCATCACATTGACACGGAAGGCACAAATAATATTTCTGCCGGCCGCATTCTTGACGGGCATCAATATGTTTTGTTCGACAATCAAGCCATCGAAACAACGGCAACTGGTGGCGCGGCAATTTCCTTAGGCACTAATGGCATTTCCGCTTACGAATATGATTTCCCGAGCGTCGGCGGCGACCAAATTCCCCCCGTGGCCGTCTTCAACGGAGA